>NZ_JAZHOC010000066.1:0-53231 GCF_036553575.1 Methylobacter sp. Wu1
CGATGCACTACGGCCGGACTTCATAATTTGGTTGCTGCCACAATCCGGGCAGGTAATTTCTTGATAACAGGTCATGCTCCATATTATATGAGCAAATCACATATTTGACCCATTACCGCAGTTTTTATCTTGTACTTAGCACCAAATTATCAAACAAATCTGTGCCGTAAGCGTTTAAGAGCGACGCATCATAACCATAATGGGATAGAACGGTCTTTTTTAACGGCTTCTGGATTAGGGTTGCAGAAAGAGAGGCTCTAGACGGACACTAAATCATTGCATCTTATCTTTAATATTAATAATGTTAATAATACAATCTGCAATTCTTTCAACATCAATATTGAAAAAGAATAAAAATCATATATAGTGCTCGAGCTATAAATCACGGTGTATATTCTAAAAATAACAAATAAATACTCCGAACAACAGAAATACAGTCGAGACAAATACTTATCGTACTTTAAATTAGCTCAATTCATCTTAAGCAATCCTTCTCTGACAATAAACAACGTGATATTTTGACAAGGCTCTGATTATTATTGCTTTTCGCAATGACTATTGCTTCACAATCACGCTTGCATAGCATAACAAAAAAGCAAAAATGAAAATATTGTCATATCTGGCATCTGCGCAGAGTCGGCGTTTGAACGTATCCAAGTCGCGTGCGGTTTTTACACGGCATCAGAGTATGACTGTATATCTCCAGGACCATAGCCGAGCAGGAATTTATATATTTTTTCTCACCCAAATTTACTAACTGTAAAAACCCTGCCGCTAATTAAGCAAGTTATGAAATGACCGCACTATAAAAACAAAGATAGCCGTATGCAGTGCAAAAAAGTCGAAATGAAAAAAAGCCATATAAGCACGGATAGTACGTCCAATACTCAAGCTTTGCAGACACTGGAATCACACTTTAAGAATATTATCGAGCAGATGGATGAGATTGTCTTTACTGTTAATCCTGACGGCTGCTTCACCTTTCTTAATCCGGCCTGGCAAGTTCATACAGGATATGAAATAGCCGAAACCATTGGCCAGCCTATCCATAATTTCATTCATTCTGACGATTCACCGATATTTCTAGACTGTTTTGATAATGCAGCAAGGTATTCTGAAATTCGCGTTTTAGATAAATCCAATAATACGTTGTGGTTTAAAATGTCGTTAAAATCTATTCAGGAAAAACCTTGCATTAAGGCGTTTTCTGGCATTTTGACTAACATCACCGCGCAAAAAAATTTAGAAGCATCCGAAATACTTTTTACCTCATTAGTCGAAAATACTTCTGAAATTTTTTTTCAGATAGACAACTTGTCGAAGTTGATTTTTTTAAGCCCCGCCTGGTCAAGAATCACCGGCTATTCTGTCGAGGAAAGCCTTCACCAATCGTTGCTTTTTTATGCGCATGAGGATGACCGTAGCAATGTCTTGCGCTTTCTGCACGCTAAACGCGATCCGAGGACCACTTCAAGTTGCCTTGATTTCAGGCTTGTTACTCAAAGCGGTCAAATTCGTTGGGTTTCAATGCGTTTTCGTACCAGTGGCTCCGGTTTTCACTCCATTGGTAAAATAACCGGAACACTGCAGGATATCACTGTACAAGTGAATGCCGAGAGAGACCAGAGAATCTGCAATGAACAGTCGATAACGACGGCATTGAATGACGGCATCTGGAATTGGAATCTGCTGACGGATGAAGTCTACTTCTCACCCCGCTGGAAGGAAATGATGGGGTATGCTGACGATGAATTAGAAAACGCTTATTCCACCTTATATAAACTGATTCATCCCGATGATCTCAAGGAAGAAAAAGCAAAATTAACAAGTTGCCTGCAGAGCAAAAATAATCTCTACGAAACCGTTTATCGCCTGAAAAACAAAAGCGGCGGCTGGATCTGGATCTTATACCGCGGCATTATTACGCGCGACGCATCAGGAATGGCGTTACACATAACGGGATCGCATACTGATATCACCCCACTTAGACAAATTGAAGAAGCGCTGATAGAGCGGTACCGGGAACTCAACGCCATATTCAGCATGAATCCCGATGGCCTTGTTACATTCACCTCAAATAACTGCCTAAGTTCGGTCAATCATACGTTTTTGTCAATGACTGGCTTTTCATCTGAAGAGCTTACGCTGATTTCTGAAAGCGAATTTACTGAGAAAATGCGCTCAATCAGCGCACCTGATTTAGCTTATGCCGTTGATAAAAATCAACCCTTCATAGTAAAAATCCAGCCGATATGCAGCCAAATAAAGAGTCCTTCACCTGCCCGGCACGATAATAAGTTGAACGCTGCCTACCTGAACTCAAATGCGCGGATACTGAAAGTCACTACCTGTGAATTCACCAACGAATCTATATCAAAAATAATCTATTTCCGCGATGTTACGATTGAAACGGAAGCTGATCACATGAAATACGAGTTTTTGTGTAATGCTGCTCATGAATTGAGGACACCTATGTCCAGCGTGTACGGCTTTACTGAATTATTACTGACACGTGAGTTTGATAAAGTAATCAAGCAGGAAATATTACAAAATATCCATCAACAATCGGCTAGTATGGTGAGAATGATTAATGACCTGCTAGATCTGGCAAAAATTGAAGCGCGTACAGGAAATGCCTTTCATTTTGCGGTCCATCCTCTGGAATCTGTCGCCAGGCAAGCATGCGCAGAATTCATGATACAAGGCGATACACGCACAATTAAAACACTATTTAAGGATGAATCTCATCTTGTCTATATGGATATTGATCAAATCAAACGCGCACTGACAAATATCATTAGCAATGCATTCAAATACTCACCTGACGGCGGAGAGATCAGCATCGATATCTGCCAGCGTAACAATATCGGCAGATCAAACGAAGTTGGCGTGCTGATTAAAGATCATGGAATCGGCATGACGCAGGAAGAAGTATCCCGCATGTTTGACCGTTTTTGGCGAAGCCCCAACGCCAATCACATCGCCGGGACTGGACTAGGCATGCCACTGGTAAAAGAAATCATGAACATTCATCAAGGCCACATCGAAATATCGAGCACACCTGGACTAGGAACAGAAGTTGCTTTGTGGTTCAAGGAAAACAAATATGAAGGACGGAAGGATGGAAATCATTGCTAACGAAGACCAACAATTGACCACGCTTTTAATAGTTGATGACATTGCCGAGATGAGAAAACTTCTCAGGCTAACGTTCAGCGATGGCAACTATCAAATATTCGAAGCCCCAAACGGCAAAGAAGCGTTAAAGATTATTCTAGAGGAAAAACCGGACATCATTTTGCTCGATATTATGATGCCCGGCGATATTGACGGCCTGGCTGTCTGCGATTTTGTCAAATCGTCAACGCTCAAAAATTGCCGGGTTATCTTATTGACAGCAAAAGGACAGAAAAAGGATTTTCAAAAAGGGCTTGAGGCAGGCGCGGATATTTATATAACCAAGCCGTTTAGCCCGATCGCGCTGCTCGAGCGTGTTGAAAATATGAAAAGACAATAGCCGCTCATTCCTTCTCGCTCGTCCCCAGCCGCTTTGCAACGCATGATACTTAAAATTGCAATATCGGACGCCCCGATTAACTGGCGCCGGCTGTAACTGTCGACAAAAAGCAGGCAATTGCTCAGGCGGCTTCTCTAGGGTGTTTGCGCTCGAATTTGATCGGGGAACGATAGCATAATGTAGAGCTTGAGCACCATTCGGATACAGCCATACATCCGGCTGGCAAACCGAACCCTGTAAATTTTATAAGCGGTCTTAGTAAGTAGTTATACTTATTTTTTTATTTTACCTTCAGCCTTAATATCGCAGTTTTACTCTCAGCCCTGATAATTGCATTTTTTGTCCTCTGTTTTTTGACTAAGGACATAACACAGCAGTAATTCGATAAAAAAGCCATGTCACCCACCATTAACAAAGCAAAAACGAAGCAGGTTCAAATCCTGAGGATTCAACACGATGATATGTGTTCAAATTTCATGGATGAGAAAATATCGTTGCTTGTAATGAAATTAGCAGCGTACTTGCATCCTGTGGGCGCCGAATGGCTTACTTTGCGAAATATAGCGAACTTCATATAGCAATTGGGGGCGAAGCAAGACTTAAAATTCAATCGGCGTTAATACCAAATACGCGCAACTTACAACAGCAAATGATTGATATATCGATAAAAAATCAACTGCAGGACGCGCCGAAACTGGGCAACTACATTGTTAGCGAAAAGCTGGGAGAAAGCTTGCAGGCAGTGGTGTTCAAAGGCTATCACAAACACGTCCCCGACCAGCCGTTGATCATCAAACTGCTGAAGCAGTTGTCGAGTTGGGACGACCAATCCCGGTATTTGCGCCAGAAAATTGAACGCCTGAAAGTGCTTCACGATCCGCGCGTTTGTACGCCGATTGCACTGGAATCATACGGCGATCTGCAGTTTATCGTTCAGCCCTGGTTCGCCGGACAACCGCTGAACCATTGGGCAAAAAAGCAAGACAGGCTCGATCTCAACAGTTTTTTTACGCTGGCCTGCTCATTAGCCGATACACTGCAAGCTGTGCACGATGCCGGCATTACCCACGGAGGCGTCAAACCCCACAATATTCTGCTGCAGCCCGGAACGCTGACCTTGAGGCTGACCGATTTCATAACGCCGCTGGACATCCGTGATGTCAGCCATTTTATCTACGACCCGGAATTTGTACGCCATACCTTGGCCTACACCTCGCCGGAACAAACCGGCCGCATCAACTACAGAGTCGATTTTTCCACCGATTTGTATTCATTGGGGATTGTATTTTATGAATTGCTTACCGGCCAGCTGCCGTTTTTTTCCAGCGATCCCCTGGAGCTGATTCACTCTCATCTGGCCGAAGAAACGCCTAAAGTCAATCAGCTCAAGCCGCAGATCCCCCGGGTTCTGGCCGATATTATCGCCAAGCTCACCGTCAAGCAGCCGGAGAAACGTTACCAGAGCACCTCAGGTCTGCTGGCCGATTTAAACCGTTGCAAGCAAGAATACGCCGACACGGGCAGCGTATCGGCGTTTGCAGTAGGCCAGCATGATCGCAGCCGCCGGGTCATTTTCATTTCAAAAATGGTGGGCCGTCAGGCAGAAAGCCAGCTGATACAACAGCAATACAATGATGTCATCAGCGGCAAATTCCGCTCGGTCTTTATTTCCGGACTGTCCGGCATTGGCAAAACCCGGCTGATTCAGGAACTGCAAAAACCGCTGGTCAAAAATCGCGGTTACTTCACCTCCGGCAAGTTCGACCAGTATCAGAAAAACATTCCCTACAGTTCACTGATTCAGGCACTGCGCAATCTGATGCGCATTTTTTTGACCGAAAGCGACATGCAGGTTCAACAATGGCGGACCAGAATACTCGAGGTCGTAGGAAACAGCGGCAGCGTCATCATCGATGTGCTGCCGGAACTGGAATTCATCATCGGCCGCCAGCCGGAAGTGCCGCATCTGCCGCCCGTGGAAGCCCGCAACCGCTTCAATAACCTGTTCGGTCGTTTTCTGGCCTGTCTGGCCAGCGAAGACAATCCGCTGGTGCTGTTCATCGACGATCTGCAATGGTGCGACAGCGCAACCTTCGATTTTTTACAAAACCTGTTCGACAACCATCATGAACATCCCTTCCTGTTTTTCATGGGCGCCTATCGGCACAATGAAGTCGACAACAGCCATCCGTTCAGCAAGCTGATCCGCAAGATTCAGGAAAACAACAGCCCGTTCGCGGAAATTCGCGTAGAGGCGCTCACCGACTCCGACTGCCACGAGATGGTGGCCTACATCCTCGATTCTTCACTGGAAGCCACGGCCAATCTGGCGGAATTTATCGCCCATCTCACCGAAGGCAACCCGCTGTTCGTCAGTGAGAGCCTGGCCTGGCTGTATAACGAGGGATTGCTGAATACCGATGACGAACATCACTGGCATTGGGATATCAAGCGGATTCGCGACACGCAGATGCCGACCTCGGTGGTGGAACTGTTCAGCTCCAAAGTAGGCAAACTGCCCTTCAAAACCCTGCACATTCTCGACCACTGTGCCTGCATGGGCAACCGCTTCAGTGCGGAAGATGTGGCGCTGGTGCTGGATATTCGCATCGAACAACTCTTCGAGGATTTGAAGCCGGTATTGAATCTGGGCATGCTGCTGGAAAACAAATCCGATCTGCAATTTGTCCACGACCGGGTTCAGGAAGCGGTGCTGCGCCAGGTCGATCCCCAGGCCAAGCCCGCCATTCACTGGCGCATAGGCAACCGACTGCTGCGAGCGGTGCCGGCAGGAACCCATCTTGAAGCGCTTGACAACCTGTTTACTATAGCCGCCCACCTCAATCTGGGCCGTCCGGCGGACATGGATCACGAGCTGGCTTACCGGCTGGTCAATATCAACTTCCATGCCGGCAACAAGGCGCTGGATGCATTGGCCGGCGATGCCGCCAACGATTTTTTCCAGAAAGCCCACGACTATCTGCCGGCCAATTGCTGGCAGCAGGCTTACGATCTGACTTTCCGCATTTATCAGCGCCTGACCAAGACCGAGCTGATGTGCGGCCGTTACGAAAAATCGGAAGTGCTGATCAATTATCTGATCGAACACGCCGTCAGCGACCTGGATAAAGCCGAAGCCCTGGCCGAACAGACCACGTCATTGTCTTCGTTCGGCAACTTCAACAAGGCGATAACTACCGCCAACCGCGGCCTTGCCTATTTCGACAAGTCAATTCCGGAACAACCCGAAATAGCCAGGCAGCGGATGCTGGACTTGATGGCGGAAATCGAACAGCAGGGCGACGTCTGGACAACCATCCTGCATATGCCTTTTACCCATGACCGCAAAAGCAAGATCGAACTGGCGTTCTACAGTGAGCTGATCCCCGATCTCTACATGTCCGGCCTGGTGCCGCAACTGTATCTGTCAGCGGCGCAATCGACGCTGCATTGCCTGCACGGCGGCATGGATGAATCGGTAATTTATTCGTTTTCGATCATGGGCCTCAACCTCGGCGAGCAGGGCAAGTTCGAACTGGCTTTTCTTTACCAGGATCTAGCCCACGACCTGTGCGAAAAACACCCGAATACTTTTGGCGCCACCCGCGGCATGAACGGCATTGTCTGGTGCAATATGCACTCGCGCAGCCATCCGGCCGAAATCGTCGAATACAGCCACAAAGCCATACAGTGCGGCAAAAATTGCGGCGACTTGTATAACGCCGGCCTGTCCTATGGACCGTTGATGTGGAATTTGCAGGTGCAGGGCAAAAATCTGCGCCTGATTGAAGAAGCCGCCGAGGAATGCCTGCATTTTTCCCGCAAGAACCAGCTATCGTTCTCGGTCGGTCTTGCCGAAGCCGTGCTGGCCGGTTGGGTGGCGCCGATGAAACCCGATTACCAGCCGGTGGACATGGCCGAAACGCTGGCGCGCTGGGAAGTCGATAATTATGTCGCCGCTTCCGGCAGTTATTTTGCACTGCTGGGTTTCGCCCAGCATTATCTGGGCGATTACGCGGCGGCGGCTGTGTCCTTGCAAATGGTGGAACGCTATCTGCACGGCTTGACCGATAACGTGCTGAAACGTCTCTGGTATGTCTTCCGTATCGTCAATCGCCTGCGCTGGCCGGAAGGCGCCGACTGGCCTAAGCTCGAAGCGGAAATCGCACCGCTGCTGGCCGAACTGGAAACCTGGGCCCGTCTCGGACCGTTGCTGAAACCGTTTCTGGCCTTTGTCTACGCCGAGATGGCCCGCGCCCAGAGCCAGATGCGCGACGCCCGCAACTTGTATCTGGATGCGATCGCGGTCGCTCAGGCACAAAACTACGGCCTGCTCACCGGACATCTGTATGAAGCATTGGCCGAGGTGGTAACAGCCGGTAATCTCGGCGATGCCGAACTTTACTACAGCGCAGCGCGGCGCGCGTATAGGATGTGCCGCGCCGATCGCAAAGGCGCCCTATTACAGCAGCGGCACCCTTATACTTACACCGAGCTCGAGAATACAGTTCGTCTCGAAAAAAATGTTGCTCTTGACGCGCCGGCTACTCTGCCGAACCTCGACATCAATTACCTCATGAAATCGGCGCTGGCTCTGTCGGCGGAAGTCGATCTTAATCTGCTCATGCAAAAAATCATGACCGTAGTGCTGGAAAGTTCGGGAGCTCAGCACGGCTACCTGCTGATCAGGGAAGCCGATGAACTGCTGGTCGCAGCGGAAAGCCATGTCGGCAAAAAACACATCGTTAATCGCCAGTATCTCAGCCTTGACAAGACCCGTAGCGGCATCAGCCGCGCCATCGTCAATTACGCGCTGCGCACGCGCAAAAAAGTGTTATTGCATGATGCGATGACTGAAGGCGAGTTTCAGGATACTCCGGAAGTGCAGGCATTAAGGCTGCGTTCGGTCCTGTGCCTGCCGATCATCAAACAAAACGAATTAATCGGCCTGCTCTATCTGGAAAATCGACTGTCAACAGGCGTATTCACCCCTGAAAAAACCGATATGACCGAGTTATTGACCGCTCAGGCTGCAATTTCTCTGGAAAACGCCCGCCTCCTGGAACAAACCCGACTCGCCTATACAAAGCTTCAGGAAAACCAGGAGCACATGCTGCAGATGGAAAAACTCTCGGCATTGGGAACCCTGGTCGGCGGTGTCGCGCATGAGATCAACAATCCGCTGATGGGCGTCATGAATTTTGTCGAATTCGCCGCAGATAGAAGCGCTGATAAAAAATCGAAGGAAATTCTCGATCAGGCGCTGCAGCAGATCCACCGCATCAAGAAGATTGTCAGCAACATGCTGGTCTTTGTTCATAACAGATCAACCCCAAGCGGCACCTGCCAGATTACTGAGGTGGTCAGGCAAAGTCTGTTGCTGCTGGAAGGCGAATTGAACAAGAAAAGCATAAAGGTGGAAATCGACGCCGCCGACGATCTGCCGTCCATCCATTGCTGTGCCGATAGCCTGCAGCAAATCCTGGTCAATCTGCTCATCAATGCCCGCGACGCGCTGGCTGATAGCCATCAGCCGCTGATCAAGATCGCAATCAGGCGCATGGAAGACATGCTGGAACTGAGCGTGGCCGATAACGGCCCGGGCATCCCGCAGGATGTGCAAACGAAGATTTTTGATCCGTTTTTTACCACCAAGCCTCCCGGAAAAGGTACCGGCCTGGGCTTGTCGGTCATACGCCGCCTGGTTCAGGATGTCGGGGGCAATATACAGGTGGAGAGTTCACATGGACACGGCTGTTGCATGCGACTTCGATTTCCCCATGTTTGAGCGTTTAACTTTCCCTTACACATAACTTGTGGATACTGAGACTGCCATTTATGGCCAGGATTCCTCAGCGCTTGAGCATTTAAATTTCTATAAACAAGAGACAAAAATATATGTTAAATAAAATTCTGGTAATAGACGATGACCCCGCAGTGCGCGGCGCTTTCAAACTGATTCTGGAAGAAGACAATTTCTCGGTCCAGGAGGCTGAGGACGGTTTGCAAGGCATTGAAATGGCTCTTGTCGAACGTCCCGACCTGATCTTTCTCGACCTGCGCATGCCCGGCATCGATGGCGTGGAAACCTTGCGCCGGCTGAAGACCATCGATGAAACGCTGAACATTTATATTGTCACTGCCTTTTCTAACGAATATATGGAGCAGTTGAAAGACATACATGAGGAAGGCTATAAATTCGAACTGGCCAGCAAGCCGCTGTCGTCCACACAAATCCGCAATATTGCCCAGATCGCCCGTATTGCCGCGCCCCGGCTAGAACGGCGCGCAACGCAGCATAAACTTGTCCTGACCCTGTATGTGGTATCCTTGAACAACGAAACCCGCCGACTGGTCGAGCAGATTACGGCCGCGCTCGCCAACCTTTACGATCCCGGCCATTGGGTTTTAAACGTAGTTGAAGTACTGGGCATGCCGGAGAAAGCGCTTGAAAAAGATGTATTTGCTACGCCCATGCTGGTGCGCGATATGCCTGAACCCGTGCTGAAACTGCTCGGAGACTTGTCGAGGGTGCCATCAATCATCGCGGCCATTACCACCGAAGCTAAAGGAATTGGCGTACAAACCATCATCGTTTAAGAAACTGTTCGACTATGGCCGCTCACTCTTTCAAGCTTGACCTGATACTGGACACTATCACCGATGGTGTTTTGGTTGTAAATAGCCAGGGCGTCGTACTCTATGCCAACCAGGCCGCCGAAACCCTGCTGGCGCGCAGTCCGATAATCGGCCAATCGTTGGCGATTCCGCTCAATCCTGATAACGACAGCTATCAGGACATTAATCTGATCCGGCCGGACGGACTCGCCTGGGCAGAAATGCGTTCCTCGCCGCTGGAATGGGACGGACAACCGGGCTATGTCATCGCCTTGCGCGACATTACCGAACGCAAGCACATGGAGTTGGAACGGCAAAAGTTTGTGTCGCTGGCCGACAACAGCATGGAGTTCATCGGCATGTTCGACATGAATTTCAATCCATTCTATATCAACGAAGCCGGCATGCGCCTGATCGGTCTCGATAGCCTGGAGCAGTGCATTCGAACGCCAGTCCAGGAGTTTTTCTTTCCCGAAGATCAGGGCTACATCCTTGAGGAATTTTTCCCGCGCGTCCTGCGCGATGGTCATGCTGATGTGGAAATCAGATTCCGTCATTTCAAGAGCGGCGCACCCATCTGGATGATCTACAATGTATTCTTCATCAAAGACTGCAACGGTGAGCCAGTCGGCATCGCCACCGTGAGCCGCGATATTTCCGAGCGCAAACAGGCTGAGGCCGCCCTGCTCGAAGCCGATCAGCGCAAGGACGAATTCCTGGCCATGCTGGCCCACGAACTGCGCAATCCGCTGGCGCCGATCAGCAACGCCGTGCAGATCATGAAACGCTCCGGCCTGGACGAAACACGGCTGACCTGGTGCCGCGACATCATCGGTCGCCAAGTCGAACACCTGGTCCGGCTGGTGGACGACCTGCTGGATGTCTCGCGCATCAGCCGCAACAAAATCGAACTCAAGAAGGAACCGCTCGAGGTATCGGCCATTGTGCAGCGGGCGGTGGAAACCAGCCAGCCGCTGATCGATGCCCGCCGTCATGAATTCACGGTACAGCTGCCGCCTGAGCAGGTTTATGTCGAAGGCGATCTGGTCCGATTGTCGCAAGTCGTGTCGAACCTGCTCAACAATGCCGCCAAGTACACCGATGAAGGCGGCCGCATCAATCTGGCCGTTGAGCCAGCGGGCGATGAAATCTTCATCCGCGTCCGCGACAACGGCCGGGGTATCGATCCCTCGGCGCTGTCAGGCCTGTTTCAACTGTTCTATCAGGTGGACCGCACCATCGACCGCGCCGAGGGCGGTTTGGGCATTGGGCTTGCGCTCGTCAAAAGCCTGGTGGCGATGCACGGCGGTGAGGTGTGGACCTACAGCGAAGGCCGGGGCAAAGGCAGTGAATTTGTCATCCGGCTTCCCTGCCTGCGGACATCAACGGTCGCGCCAATTTTCTGTCAGACAGGCGCCAGGCCGGATGAAGGCCCGCTCCGCATTCTGGTAGTCGACGACAACCGCGATGCCGCCCAGAGCCTGTCCATGCTGCTGACCAGCGAAGGCCACGCTGTACGGTTGGCCTATGACGGTTACACGGCACTGAAAGTCGCTCTGGCTGAACGGCCGCAGATTATGCTGCTCGATATCGGCCTGCCCGGCATGGACGGCTACGCGGTCGCGCGGGCGCTCAGGCAAGATCCCGCCCTGAAAAGGATGCAACTGATCGCATTGAGCGGCTACGGACGGCAAGGTGATCATGAACAGGCGAAAACAGCCGGATTCAACGGTTATCTAACCAAGCCGGTCGATTTTGACGAACTACAGGGCGCCTTGACCCAACCATCATTTCCCGACCATATACCCAGCTAGGTCCGTCTTTGCATCGCGAATGGGTCACGGCAAAATCTCTAGGCAAAAATTGAATATTTGCGGAAAACTTTTTCAAATCGCCCGCACTGAAAGCACTCCCTGAATGGAACTTAGTCGAGCAAGGGCTTCCATCGGGACTTTATCGTTTATATCGAGCAACGAATAAGCATAATCCCCGCGAGACTTATTCAACATATCAACAATATTAATCCTGCTCTCTGCCAGAATCGCAGTAATCTGACTGACCATGCCGGGGACGTTTTTGTTAGCAATCGCAAGCCGAAAGCCATCGTTAAGAGGCAAATTGACATCCGGAAAATTGACCGAATTGCGAATATTGCCGTTTTCCAAAAAGTCACGCACCTGTTGAGAAACCATAGCAGAGCAATTATCCTCTGCTTCAGCGGTCGATGCGCCCAGATGCGGCAATACGATTGTCCGCGGATGATTCAACAAGGCCCGCGATGGAAAATCCGAAACATAAGCATGAAGTTTAGAAGATTCCAGCGCCGCCAGGACGGCAGTTTCCTCGACTATTGCGGCTCGCGAGAAATTCAGCAAAGTCGCTTTGGGCTTCATCTTATCGATGCATAACTCATTAATAAGCTGTCGGGTATGGTCATTCAGCGGTACGTGCAGACTGACAAAATCCGAGCCTGACAACAGCTCATCCAAGCTGCCGGCAGGAATGGCATCTGCTGAGAGTCGCCATGCACTTTCCACAGTAATCTGGGGATCGAACCCCACTACTTTCAAACCGAGAGCCGTAGCGGCATTGCTCACTTTTACGCCAATGGCACCCAGCCCCACTACGCCCAATGTCTTGCCGGCCAACTCGAATCCCGAGAAGCGCTTCTTGCCCTGCTCAACTAACACATCAAGTGATTCCCCATCTCCATCGAGATTTTTTGCGAAATACCAGGCATCGGCAATATTGCGCGCCGCCAGCAACAGGCCGGCGATAGTCAGTTCAGTCACGGCATTTGCATTGGCGCCCGGCGTGTTGAACACGGGAATGCCTCGCTTTGAGTACTCGGAAACGGGAATATTGTTAACGCCAGCACCCGCTCTGCCCACGGCTTTAACGGTCTGTGGGATGGGGATATCATACAGATCGTGAGAGCGCAGCAGAATCGCATCAGGACGTTCAATCTCCGGCCCGACTTCATAGCGTTCAGCCGGAAATTTTTCCAGACCGCTGCTTGACAAGGCGTTATAGGTTTTGATCTTGAATATGGGTGAATAGTGATTCATCGTAAAACCCTGCAACTAATATTGAACTCTGATATCGCTTATTGGAACCGGTCCGCACCTCACCCCCTGCACCCAATAATATTTCTTTAGCTAAATTATTTGCCCAGAAAAATAGGCAAAAACAGCCCTGTTCGCTTCAAAATATTCGAGAAACCTTAATGGTGGAAACCATTAATAAACCTTGGATCAATATAATGATTGGCCAAAAATTCAAGCTGACCGGATTAGCGCTGTAAATCAAAAAAAGAATGGGGAACAAAACGCCATTGACAGTAATAGGCACGCCTTCGAAACCGGGTGCATCGGAAACATTGTATCTGGCCAGTCTAAGCATGCCGCAAGTGATGAAAAACACTGATAAGGCAGATATCAATATTCCCGGGACATTCAGTGAATAAAAAAGCAGCATGGGCGCAAGGCCGAATGAAACCAAATCCGACATTGAATCGATTTGTCTTCCAAAAAGATTTTTCTGATGCAATAAACCGGCTATTTTTCCATCCAGTACATCGAAAATCACCGCTAAAAACAACAATGAAGCGCTTAGATTGAAGTCGCCCTCGATCGACATCGTGATGGACAGTATTCCGCACGATAAATTGGCAATAGTGAAGATATCAGCTAATTTCAACAGTTTTAATATGTTCATATCAACCTACGACATGCCCGACAAATAGCACTACACTATTGCCTTTTGAATTGATTCACTGCGCCCTGAAAAGTCGCCCTGATGCTGAACGGCTCAATAGCGGCGCCACCGGATTGTCTGAGAACTTATAAGCAATAGTAATTCGGCTTTGTGACAGTTTGATGAAGCATTCCCGACTTCCGGCCGGATTTTCATTTAAGGCGATGATTGGGATATGGTTGAATAACCTCAATTCGGTTTAAGCCTCATGAAGAAAGGGTAGTCGACCGATCCAATATGCGCGTAGGTGCGAATTCACTTGTGCCCTTTAGGGTATTCGCACTCAACAAAAACCTATTGCCTTTTAGGAAGCCTGCATGCGTCCCGGGTCGAATACCCACGAGGGGCACAAGTGAATTCGACCCTACAGTTGCATACCATCAGTTACGGAATTTGAAGCTATAGTAAGAAGCGAGGCCGGCAGTGTATGAACGGCGCTGACTGTCGGCTCCCGATGCCAGAGTAATTGCCGCCCGCTGATTTTTGGTAAGCGATAAAGGCGGAAGACGGTCTTCGAGCAACGTATCGACAATCGTTGCCGAAGCGGCAGGTTGGGCAAAACGCAGGGCATTGGCTTTCATTCGGCTCAACCTGGTTGGATCCTCCAGCAAGCGCTCCAGTTTGAAAGGCAGCGTCGTCAAATCGTTACACTTGACAGCAATACCTTCTTCCAGCAAATGATCGCTATTTCTTTCCTCTTGTCCGGGAATGGGAGAAACCACGCACATGGGCAACCCGCAGGCGATAGCCTCGGAGGCCGTCATGCCGCCGGGCTTGCCGATAAAAATATCGGCCATCTTCATCAGCTTGTGCATTTCGCCGCTGTAACCCAGAACCTTGAATCTTGAGCTTCGGCTATCGACCAGTTGCCGAATACGCTGTTTCAGTTCATCGTTGCGCCCACAGACGACCAGTGTCTGCGCATCGCTATTCAGATTAAGCATCCGCTCCACCATGAACTCGGTCGGTCCTACGCCAAGGGCGCCCGCCGACAGGAGCAGAACCGGTTTTTCCGGATTCAATCCGAGACGAAGCCTTTCTTCTTCGCGGTTGATGGATTGCTGAAAAACGGGATCTATGGGTATGCCGGACACCGTAATCCGCTCACTGGGAATCCCGAGCATTTCAAGGTGCGCCCTGGTTTCATCGATGGCGACAAAATAGCGATGGAATGAGCGCGACAGCCACATGGCATGAAAATCGAAATCCGTGACCACGATGGACAAATGCGCCTGTAACTGGTTGGTCGCGATCAGATGGGAAATGATGCCGGCTGGCATGTAATGCGTGCAGACCGTGATATGCGGATTGAATTCCCGGATAAACCGCACCAGCGGCTTGGTATTGAGCCGGTCTATCATGTGCCGCATTCTGTCCGTGTACCAGGGTTCGTCGCTGGTTTTGTACCACCAGCCGAGAAAATTCGGCGCGGACCGCACCAGCGATGTGTAAAAGCTGGAATAGAAATCCCGGAACAGCTTGTTGGTGTACTGCAGCGCATCGTTGCTGATGACTTCGACGACCCGACCGTCAGCGGCAAAAGACTTCTCCAAAGCTTCGGCAGCTTTAATGTGACCGGTTCCCGCACCCGCCGACATAATCAAAACCCGTTTCTTCATTTGTGGATAACCCGCCTGTTTGAGTTATTTGAAAACTGGACGAGGTTGTCAATTACACGCGCGCCAATTCCAGCTTGCTCCCGGGACTCAAATAAGGCCCTGCCTGGAACATGCTGACGCTCCTTTTTATCTGTCCTGATCGTGACCATGTTTTTTAGTAAGCCACCCCATAGTAATCGATACAAACAGCCCAAACACGATCACGATCGTATTCACCGAAAGTCCCGCCTTAATCATCAGCGCATAAGCGCCAAGCATCAATAAAATGCTTAGATTTTCGTTGAAGTTCTGCACGGCGATAGAGTGCCCGGAGCCCATCAACTGGTGCCCCCGGTGCTGCAGCAAGGCGTTCATCGGTATCAAAAAACTGCCGGCCAGGGTCCCGATCAGTATCAGCATCAGCACCGCCAGCCGCCAATCGGTCACCCATATCATCGCCAATACAACGAATCCCATGGCTATCCCCAAGGGCAATACTTTCACGGCATGCGCCAACGGCACAGCCTTGGCCGCCACCACAGAACCGATGGCGAGGCCTACCGCGACGACTGCCGTCAATTGCGTCGCCTGCTCCAGATCAAGCTGCAGCGCTGCCGCAGACCAGGCAAGAATGATGAAACGCAAGCTCGTTCCCGCACCCCAGAACAGGGAGGTTACCGCGAGAGACACCTGCCCCAGCGGATCTTTCCACAGAAGCAGAAAAGTCCGCCAGAAATCTGCCAACAGAAACCCTGGCGTTCGTTTCGATAAAGTATGCTCAATAGGCAGTTTGGGAATGTAATAATTGAGTATCGCCGCCGTCAGATAAAGGCCCAGAATGACAAAAATCGCGAATTCCGGAGCGGTATCGATACCGCCATTGAACTCAAGCCCGCCCAGGCTCTGGACAACCAGATCCTCGACACGATGGCCAATCAACAAGCCGCCAAAAATAGCGCCCGAAATGATGGCCGCCACGGTCAGCCCTTCCATCCAGCCATTGGCCCATACCAGTTTATCGGCAGGAAGATACTCGGTCAGGATGCCGTACTTGGCCGGCGAGTACAGCGCCGCGCCAATGCCGACGAAACCGTAAGCGAGCAGCGGATGCAACCCCAGCAGCATCGCCGTGCAGCCTACTATCTTGATGCTGTTGCTGATGAACATGACCTGCCCCTTCGGCAGCGCATCGGAGAATGCGCCGACAAAAGGTGCGAGCACGATAAAGGCGCAGACGAAAAACTGCTGTAAAACGGGCGTTTGCCAGGAAGGCGCATTCAGCTCCTTGAGCAGCGCGATAGCGGCAAAGAGAAGCGCGTTATCCGCCAGCGATGAAAAAAATTGTGCCGCAAGAATGGTGTTGAAACCTCGGCTTATGGAGTTATCTGCGCTGCGCGATTTTACCGAAACTACCATTATCGTACCCTAAATGGTTGAAGATTTATTTCATGGAGTCCAGCGGCTGCAAACTTGAACCGGAACAAGCGATAAGGCCCCATAAACTTGCTGACTGCATTGATATTTATTGAATTCATTGTCGTTTTATATTGCCGCGTTTAGCCATTAACCAGTTTATCTGTTTAGGCATATCAGCTTCCTGAGCTTCATTATGAGCAAGGGCCAGTTGAGTCTTGTGCCACTTCACCAGTTCCAGAGCGCCATTGGCGTGTTCCACTATGGCCGTGCAGCTTTCCACGAAATCGCCTGTGTTGATATACAAAAACCCTTCTATCTCCTTGATTTCGGCATGGTGTATATGCCCGCAGATAACGCCGTCCAGGTTCTGGTCTCTGAGCGTGCTGACGATGCTTTCTTCATAATCGGAAATGAACTGAACCAAATTCTTGACTTTGAATTTGACGAAAGCCGCAAGGGAAAAGTGCGACTGTATGCCGAACCAACGCCTGGCCATTCGTAAAAAGCGATTGATTTCAAGCAGAAGGTCGTATCCCACGCTGCCCAGCTTGGCAATCCACTTATGGTATCTGGCGATCGTGTCGTATTCGTCGCCGTGGACCACCAGGAATTGCTTTCCTGCGGACGTAATATGAACATCCGAGTTTTTCACGATGATGTCGCCGAAGACATAATCGTGGTAGTCCCTTACGTTTTCGTCATGATTGCCGGGTATGTAAATAATCTGGGTGCCATGCCGCGCTTTTCTCAGCACCTTCTGGATTACCGTATTATGGTCTCTGGGCCAGTACGATTTCTTGGAAAGCGCCCAAAAATCGATAATGTCGCCGACCAGGTAAAGCTTTTCGCTGTCGTTGTGCTTTAGGAAATCCAGCAAAACATCCGCCTGGCACTGGGTAGAGCCCAGGTGGAGATCAGAAATCCAGATGGTGCGATAGGAATGATTGTCCATAATAAAAATGTCAATGTTATGAGGCGCTTTAAGACTGCTCGCTTAACCGTTGCTCATTGAAATTACCGTGGCTCCCCAGACAACATGTTGAACTGTTTTGCAAAGTCATGATCGCGCATAAATCATCCCCCAAGGCAATGTTAGGATCAGGCAACACTATTCTCCATAGTGAATGAAGGGTTTCCTTTAGAAGAGCCTACATCTGTGGAATGCTAGCAAAAGGAAATGAAATTTATGTTACAAGCATTGCGATGGCATTATTTAATGCTGAAAACCGGTACACGACTGCCCACAGGCAAAATGCCTGTTAAAAAATTGACGCGCGGAATCGGATGAAGTTGATTTGAAGAGGTTCTTCGTAAATCAGCTTCAAATTTTTATTGAACAGGACATAGGCAAGCCTGTGGGGGGCGACTTTAGTCGCCTTGTATCTGAATGAGCGACCCAACAGTAGGCGCTTTAGGCGAAGTCGCCCCCACAGGTTTTAAAACCGCTTGTTTCGGCGATTGAACAGGCAAACTGCGTGACCTGCTGAGTTAACAAGCATACGATGACACCATCAAAACGCCATCCGGGCATGAAGCAAACTAAGGAGGCAAGATGAAAGAAGCACTTTCACACGGCAAAGACACCGACCATAAAAAAGCACACAAGCCCGCCATACCCGGAAGCGGCGGCTTGCTTTATCCGCAGCAGAATCCGCTGCGCAACGTACTGGATATTTCCGGGCTTTGGCAGTTCCAGCTCGATCCAAAGGAAGAAGGCGAAGCGCAGGCGTGGTTCAATGCCCTGCCCTCGCCGCGCATGATTCCGGTACCGTGCAGCTGGAACGATCTGTTCGATGATGCGCGGGATTACCTGGGCCTCGCCTGGTACCGGCATGAGGGATACGCCCCGTCCTCCTGGCGAGGGCAACGCGTGTTTCTGCGCGTTGGCTCGGCGAATTATGCGGCGAAGGTGTGGGTCAACGGCATTGCCGTTGCCGAACATTTCGGCGGACACCTGCCTTTCGCGGTCGAGATTACTGATCAATTGCTATGGGATCGAAAAAACATCATCGCCATCTCCATCGAGAACAGACAATTGCCTGAGCGCGTACCGCCAGGGCCTGCGGCAGCGGGCGCAGGGGCGTTCGGAAGCCTGCCCCCGTTCCCGGCGACGACGTACGATTTCTTCCCGTATGCCGGTTTGCACCGCCCTGTGCTGCTCTACTCTGTACCGGCTGAAGCGCACATCGATGACATCACGGTCGTTACGACGATTGACGGCAAGGACGGCATCGTCAAAGTCACGGTGTCCGCCGGCGGATATGCCGGCAAGGGAAAGCTGCAGTTGAACGATAGCGAAGCCGAACTGAACTTCCGTGCCGGATCGGCTGAAGCCATTTTGCGCGTGCCCTCGGCGCGGTTCTGGTGCCCAAAAGATCCGTACCTTTACCTTCTAACCATTACCCTCACCGAAGGAAACCAGGTCATCGACGCCTACTCGTTCGATATCGGCATCCGCACCATTGCGGTGTGCGGGGATCGGTTGTTGCTGAACGGGCAGCCGATCAAACTGACAGGGTTCGGCAAGCATGAGGATTTCCCGCTCAGCGGCCGCGGACAGAACCTGCCCATGTGGGTCCGGGACTACGAGCTGCTCAAGTGGACCGGCGCCAACTCGTACCGGACCTCGCATTATCCCTACGCGGAGGAGGCCATGATGCTGGCCGACCGGCTAGGCGTACTGGTGATCAACGAGATTCCCGCCGTCGGCCTGAATTTCGGGGATGGAGAAGCGCTGACCGCCAGGCGCCTTACACAATGCCGGCAGCAGCTGCGCGAGCTGATCATGCGCGACAAGAACCACCCGAGCACGATCATCTGGAGCGTGGCGAATGAGCCGGTGACAGGGTCGGCGCCCGGCATGTCAACGCAGGAAGCTGTCGCGGCAGGCACATCCTTCTTTCGCCAGCTCTACGGCGAGACGCACAGGCTCGACGGGACACGGCCCATCACGCTCGTCGGATTGCAAGGCGGGCCGACCGAGTGGCTCGGGCTGTTCGATATTGTCAGCATCAACCGCTACTATGGCTGGTACGCCATGCCGGGGCAGCTCGACCGGGCAAAGCAGGAGCTGGAACGCGAGCTGGATGCGCTGCACGAGTCGCTTGCCAAGCCCGTCATCATGACCGAGTTCGGCGCCGACACACTGCCCGGTGCGCACAATACACCGCCGGAGATGTGGACGGAGGAGTATCAGGTCGAACTCCTGAGACACTATCTCGATGCCGTGGCAGATCGGCCCTTTGTAGCCGGCATGCATGTGTGGGCTTTCGCCGATTTCAAGACCGGCCAGAACGTCATCCGCGCGGCCGCGATGAACTTCAAGGGCGTGTTCACCCGCGACCGGCGCCCCAAGATGGCTGCGCATTTCCTGCGTTCGAGGTGGTCAGAAAGCTGATGAGAATACCGTTACCGCGCTGTTCTATAGTTCTTTGATGGTGACATTATAATTTTTCTCATTCCCCGTTATTTTTATAGGCAGGGTGACGTTGGCTTTGACGCAGGCAAGATCAGGCGGCAGATTGAGCGGCTTCAGCAATGAGTCCAACTGGTTGACCAGTCCTGGCAGCGGGATATCGGATAGCGCCAGATTGACGCTTAAATCGATGGCTTTTCCGCCTACGTCCAGCGAGACAATCGCCGGGTCCAGATCCTGTAGGCTGCAAATGTACGTGCCTTTTTTCGCCGCCAGATCAAGTACGCTGTTAAGGGCGATGACGGTGCAGACAGCCAGCGGCTTGGTGCTAAGCTTAAATTGGCTCCCCAGGGTAAGCGACTGGGCGCTTTCAAAAGAGCCGGTGACAATCGCGGCTGTCACAAGGCCTGTGCAGGCACCGCCGGTAGGCGGGGAGGACGGTACGGGATCCGGTACCGGCTCCGTGACTGGATCCGGTATTGGTTCGGGTTCCGGATGAGGGTCGGAGGCTGGGTCCGGTATTGGTTCGGGTTCGGGTTCGGGTTCCGGCGCCGGTTCCGTTCCTGCTCCCGATCCTGACGTATACAATGCCAATGCCATGCCGGATTTCACCGGTTCGACGCCGGTGATGTACGAAGTCAACTGCACGGTTTGCTCGTCGCCTCGCGGGTCTGTCCAGATGACTTGGGCGTTGACTTGCTTGTAATTGGATTCATTGTCATCAATGCTGCCATTGCCGTTGCTGTCGCAAGAGGGGGACAAGTCGGCGCAGCTCGTGACGGTCCAGGTGCGGGTAAAGGTGCCGCTGGCGCCGGCGTGGGTATCGCTGCCTGACGCCATGCCCAGGTAAGCATCCCGATTGGAAAAACTGCGCAGTTCTTCGATTTTGTCTTGCGCCAGATTCAGGGCGTGGGTCTTCATGCGGCTGTCCCCGCTTTCCAGCATGGTGAGGCCTTGCAGCCGGGCTACGCCCAGCATCGCCACCGCGACGACCAAGGCCGCAATCAAGGCTTCCAACAAGCTGAAGCCCTGTTGCCCAGCCGGCTGTGTTCTTCTCATCGTGAGTCTCCTCTAAAAGTCTTTCCAGGTACCGGGGATGCGCGTCGCATCGTCCATGCCGGTATTGAATATGGTGTTCAGGTCGCCAGCGTCTTCATAATCCACCTCGATGAATTCCGAGTTGGCATTGGGTTTGTCAACGCTCCCCTCCCAGATGACCGAGCCGTATACGGTTGCGCCGCCCCAACCGTTAGAGGCGCAGTCGGTCGTCGACTCGAAATAGATGATGCCGTAAATCGTGACGCCGCCATTGAATTTCGGGCAGCCATTAGCACTGGGGACAATCAGCAGCACCGGCTGATTGGGAGCGCCTATCGTGGCGGAATCAACGCCCGTGCCGGTACAGTAACCGGCGATGTCGGCGCTATTGATCGGGCCTCCGTTGTCGATCACATAAATGGCGGGCGCTGACGTTGCAGGGCCGCAGGGAATATCGCTGGCATAAACGTGGCCCGCGGCGGTAGCCCGCTCGATGGCGTCTTCCAAGGGCATTTGGAACACGTAATTCCAGGCGCAATGCGTGCCGGGGCAGCCGGGAAACGTGCCGCGGTTAAAGGTCGTTGAAGCCCCCTCCTCGCCCGCATCCTTGATGCCGTTGCCATTGTCGTCATGCCAGGTGGTCACGTCCAGGTGGCCTTGCGGCAAGCAGGCGGAATCGGCGGCAGTGCCGCTGATCACCGCGTTATTGGCGCCGTTGAGCACAAAGGTATCGGGCGTGCCGGTGGCTGCGCTGGTAATGCAGCCGGCGATCACCCAGGGCGGCGGCATGTGCATGCCGACATCGAACAAGCCGACAGGCGTTTGCTTAACGAAGGTTTCCGAGGCGGCGGCAATGCTGCTGTCAGCGGCGCCCCGTGCGCTCGAGGTGACTTTGACCGAGTCGGCGCCTTTCGTGTAAGTCAGGGTATAGATATAGCTCTCCCCGGTCGATGAGCCGGTGACCGTCGTCAAGGCCGCAGGACACCCGGCCGGCAGTGAGCCAGAGGAACAGGTGACGGTAGCGGGAATGTTATTGTTTTGCGCCCAGGCCACCGCATACTCCAGCCCGGCCTCGGCCGCCTCCTGCGCTTCGCGGGCCCGCAGATCGTTGCCGGTCATTTTTTGTTCCATCAGGCCGGTGCGCGCGGTGGTCAGCGCGACAATGCCCATGATTAACGCCAGCACCAGCACCACCAGTAAGGTAGCGGCGCCTTGCTGGCGGGCTTTTAACTCGAAATGTGGAAATTTCATGATCAATTTTGCAGAACGGGACGGTTAAGGCAGCGCCGCCAGGTATTTGTCGTTGCGCACCCGCACCTGTTCGGTGATGGTTTGGGTGACGGCTTGGTCATCGCGCAAGCGGCCGGACAGCGAAATGGCGACGTCACCCACATACAGGCAGGCGGGATCGGGGCTGCCATCGCGCGTGCAGGTATTGCAGCTTTCGCCGCTATCGCACAGGTTATTGCCGTAATTGCCGGTTTTGCAGCCCGAATCCGCGGTGGCCGGGTCTTGATCATCGCCATCACGGCAGCCGTCGCCATCGGTATCGGTCATCATGCTGCTGACATTCAAGGCGGCGGTCGTTAAGGTGAAAGTCAGACCGGTAATTTCCACTTCCGCTTCGGTAATGGACTGCCAATTGCCGTCGTCGCAATCTTCGTTGGTGTCGCCGCTGCGGCGCATTTCCAGGTTGCCATTGTTCAGACGAAAGCCGGCACGTTCATTGCTGTCGACGACCGGCGGACTGTCGTTATCGCGGTTGTAGGCGTAAACCAGGCAGGCGCCGCCGTTATAAACGGTCAATTCGGTGCTGGCGCCGCCGGTCGTGGCATCAAAAAAAGGGTTGTTTTGCAGCGCGGCCAGATTAGCCGTGGGGTCAGAGGTCACGAACCCGGCCCGACGGATATCGCGTTCCATGAGGTCCATCATGGCCCGCATGTCCTGGTTCAGGCGGCTGAGCTTAATGTTGTCGGCCTGGCCTTTGAGCGAGGTGATGAAAACGCTGAGGCCGGCGGCAACCACAATCAAGCCGATCAGCATGCCGATCAGCAATTCGATCAGCGTGACGCCGGTTTGCCGTTTCTGGATTAGGGGCATGCTTCGTAGCCTCCCATTGAGCCGCAGATATGTACCCGTCCCAGAGGCCTGACGATAACGCCGGCGCTAAAATCAGAGGACGTGAGCATGACCGTGCCGTCATTAAGGGCGATGCCGCGTGTCGGGTCAAAAGTGGTATAGGCAACGTCGCCGGCAAAACTGGCTGTGGTCAGGGTTGTCGAGGCAAACTCGCTGCCGCTGACGGTCTTGAGCAGCGTGTTGCTGCCGGCGGGATCGGCATGCAAGGTATAACTCCATGTACTGCCGGTGGTGAAGGTGACTCTGACTGGCCTATTGCGCTTAATGGCCTCGGCCCGCGCCCAGCGCAGATCGGCCAACACGGCTTCCGCCGCGTGGGTGATGCGTTGCTTGTCGAGAGTGGTTCTGAATGAAGGCACGGCCAGCGCCGCCAGGATGGCAATGATGGCGATAACGATCATGAGCTCAAGCGCCGTGAAGCCCGAGAACTTTAATTTTTTCATAGGTCAATTTTTTGTTTTTATATTGACCTAAGCATGGACAAATATCGGTTTTTTGCCAGGGCACCTCAAGAAGTTCATGCACTCGTCGGCCTGAAAACGATCCATTAATTGGCGCCGATGGTGCGCCAGAGAGTTGCTGAAATCAGCGCTTATGTAGGGGCGAGTTCACTTGTGCCCCTTGCGGGTATTCGCCTAGAGCGCCTACTGTTGGTAGGCGAAGTCGCCCCCACACTGTTGCTGGTCAAAATTCAGGGAAATTATTTCTCGCCTTATCCTCAGTCCGTTCCTCTGCCCTGGCGCTGGAGCCAGGGCAATCGCGCTATATCTTTTTTCCGAAGATCAGTGCGACGCGACTACGGTCCAAACGCCGGACGGGATATTCATCCCGTCCGTAACGTTCGGGCATGTTCCAAAAAGGCAGGCTTGCCAGTTTGTCCAGAACGTTTCAAACCGATTTCATGGCTTCGGTAAAACGTTCGGACGGGTTTAAAAACCCGTCCGGCGGAAGTTTCAACATAGCGCGACTGCCGCTGGAGCGCCTTCAACTTGACAAAGCGCACAGTATTCCGCCGGAGATGTGGATGGAGGAATATCAGGTCGAATTCCTGAGACACTATCTCGATGCCGTGACGAATCGGCCTTTTGTAGCCGGCATGCACGTGTGGGCTTTCGCCGTTTTTAAGACCGGCCAGAACGTCATCCGCGACCGGCGCCCCAAGACGGCTGCGCATTTCCTGAGATCGCGGCAGATGAAAAATGATGGAAAGGCAATGGATTGATAGGTGGCGCGGTGGAAATCCGTTTCCACCAGATGATGTTCCTTAGCTCCCGCACCAAAACTGATTTTCAGGCCGCTGTGGTTTGCCTTGATATTTTCCTGGCTGAGAGCCAAGGCCTGACGACAATCGGCAACAGTCAGGCCATTCGCTTATGATGTTCCCTGTGCGATTTCCTCTGACGCCGATGCTGAATTCGCGCCGCCTCCCAGCGCCTTGTAAAAGGCGATCAGATTCGTGGAAGTCTCCGCTTCGGAGCGGGCCAGCTCGATTTCGGCGGCGTAGAGGGCGCGCTGGGCATCCAGCACGTCCAAAAAGGTAATGACCCCTTCCTTATAACGCAGCTGCGACAACCGAACGGATTCGCGCTGGTCCGCCACGGCGCGGGCCAGGGTTTGCCGCCGCACTTCCTCCTTCAAATAGCGAGTCAGAGTAGTTTCGGTCTCGCTCAGCGCTTCGAGCACCGTCTTTTCGTAGATCAGATAGGCTTCCTGCTGCTGCGCCTTGGTCAGATCGATGCCGGCCTGGATGCGGCCGAAATTGAGCAGCGGCTGCAGCAAATTGGCAGCCGTGCTGTAGGAAAAGGCCGCTGACTTGAACAGGGTTTCAACGTCGGTGCTGCGCAGCCCCAAAAAGGCTGACAGCGAGATTTTCGGGAACAGTTCGGCGATGGCCGCGCCCTGCAGGGCGGTCGCGGCCGCGAGCCGGCGCTCGGCGACGTGAACGTCAGGCCGCCAGCGAATGGTTTCGGCGGGCGAAGTCAGCAGCTTCTGCGCCGACGCAACCGGCAGTGCGGCGGTTGCCTGCAACTCGCCGTCCAGCGTGCCGGGCTGCCTGCCGATCAGCACTTCCAGCTGCCTGAGTGTGGCCGTCACCCCGGCTTCCAGCGTGGGCAGCTGCGCCTCGGTGTTCTCGGCCTGGGCGCGCGCCCTGACCACGTCATGCCGCGTGCCGACGCCTTCATTGAACAGTCTTTCGGTCAGCTTCAGCGTATGCCGCTGCGCGTCCAGGTTCGAGCGCGTGATCCGCAGTTGGTTCTGCAGGTTGCGGTATTCCACGTAAGAGCGCGCCAGTTCGGCCGTGAGCGTCACCAGCGCCTGGGCGTGCTCCTCCTCCGCCGCTTCCAGATCGGCGCTGGCTGCCTCCAGCTGACGCTGCAGGCGCCCGAACAAGTCGACTTCCCACAAAGCATCGAAACCCAGCTCGAATATATTGAAACGGACGCCGCGCGCGTAGATGGGAGAGAGGTTCTGGTGACGCTGGCCGCCCGCTTTTATGCCAATCTGCGGAAACAGCTCCGCCCGGACCGAGCGCCGGTCGGCGCGGGCCTGATCGATGCGCGTCAGTGCCATCTTGAGGTCCAGATTGTCGGTCAGCGCCAGTTCCATCAGCCGGTCAAGCTGGGGATCGCCGAAGCTCTTCCACCAGGTTCTCAGTTTTTCCGAGGTTGTGAATTTCAGATTCGGGCCGGTGTCCTTTTCGGCCTGCCAATGACCCGGTACGGCGAGCGAAGGCGGCCGGTAATCGGGTCCCATGGTGCATCCGGCCAGACTGCACAGCAGCAATAAATAGCCGGCCTTAAGCGCCATAGTAGTGCCCTTCCGGATGTTCCGGACCTAAACGGCATCCAGGCTTCAGTTCTTTCAGCCATTTCGAGCAATAAGGCTCGGCGACGACGGTGTAATGCCCGCCGCCGGCATGGATGATCCTGACCTCGTCGTAGTAGGCGTTCCAGCAATCCGGCTCCAGCCAGCGCTCGCTCTCCTCGGCGATGATCAGCGTCGGCCGGTGCGGCAGCTTGCCGTGCGGATAGCGGTAATCGACGGCCAGCGACGTCTCGACCACATGCCACAGATCCAGAAAATAGTCGGCGGCAATGCCCATCGCCGCGTGCAGCAGCTTTGCCAGTTCGGTTTTCCAGAGCGGATAAGGCTTGTCTTCCAGAATGGCTGTGATGAACGCTTCCTGGCCGGTAGGATCGATGCCGGCATTTTCAAGAATCATCCTGCAAAAGGCGATGACCGAGAGTTTGTCCATTTGCTTCGGCCAGCTGGCGACGCCGCTGTCTATCAGCACCACGTCTTCGACCACAATCCCGGTGTCCTGCAACTGCTTGAGCATTTCGTAAACCACGGTCCCGCCGTAGCTGTGGGCATAAAGCCTGATTGCGCCGCGCGGCTTGATGCTTCTGATCTGCTCGATGTTGTGAGCGGCCATTTCCTCTACCGATCCGGCCGGCGCGCTGCCGGCGTAGCCTTTCATCTGCAGGCCGTACACCGGACCGCAATCGCCGATTCGCGCCGCCAGCTGATGGTAGCCATCGCTTAATCCCGGCATGCCCGGAATGATGAAGGTCGGAATGCTGTCGCGCAACGTGACCACATAAGGCGAGCCTGCCGGTTTGCTGTCGGCGTTGCCGATGCGGTCGGCCAGTTCCCGCACGGTCGGGCATTGGATGATGTCGGCAATGCCGATCCGCGAAGACGGCAGCTGTTGATTGATTTTGTTCGCCAACTGTATCGACAGCAGGGAGTGGCCGCCGAGTTCGAAAAAGTTGTCGTTGAGCCCGACGCGCGCAAGCCCCAGCACGTCTTCCCAGATGCCGGCCAGCTGCCGTTCGACCGGCGTTTGCGGCGCGGCATAGTGTTCGCCGGCGTCGAATTCCACCGGCGCCTGTTCCAGCTGCTTGCGGTCGATTTTGCCGTTGGCGGTCAGCGGCAGCGTGTCCAGACGGACGAATGCGGCCGGCACCATATAATCGGGCAGGCGGCGGCGCAGTTGCTCGCGCAGTCCGTCGGCGTCGATGCCTTCCAAATCGGCCGAGTAATAGGCCACCAGGCGTTCGCCGCCGGAATGGGGCCTTGCGACTATCGCGGCGGCGCTTTTCACGCCTGGCAGCGAAGTCAACACGTTTTCGATCTCGCCCAGCTCGACCCGGAAACCGCGAATTTTGACCTGATGGTCGGTTCTGCCGACATAGGCAACGGTGCCGTCCGGCAGCCAGCGCGCCAGATCGCCGGTTTTGTACAGCTTGCCGGGCGCGTAAGGGTTGTCGATAAACTTTTCGGCGGTCAGTTCCGGATTGTTCAGATAGCCCAGTGCCAGCCCCTCGCCGGCGATATGCAGCTCGCCCGCCACGCCTATCGGCAGCAGCTCGAGGTATCTGCCCAGCACATACAGGCGGGTGTTGGCGATCGGCTTGCCGATGGTCAGGCGCTGCCCGTCGCCAAGCTCGGCGATCGCGGCATTGACGGTGTATTCGGTCGGGCCGTAGGCATTGAATATCCGGACGCCGCGGTCCTGCACGGCTTGCAGCGTCGCCTCCGGCAAAGCCTCGCCGCCGAAGGAGATCAGGCGCAGCTGGCTGAACATCCGCGCTTGCCGCTCCGGCTCCAACGCGGCGATCACGCCGTAGAACTGCGGCGGGAGATTGAGTATCGTGACGCCGTTGTCGACGACGACCCGATAGAAATTGTCCACTTCGATATCGGCGTCCTGGCGGATCACGACGCCGGCGCCGGTCAGCAGGTAGGGGAAGATTTCCTCCACCGACATGTCGAAGCTCAACGAGGCGAACTGCAAGATCCTGTCCTGCCCGGTAATGTCGTATTTTACGGTCATCGCATAGCAAAGATTCACCAGCGACCGGTGAGCGATCGCCACGCCTTTCGGGTTGCCGGTGCTGCCGGATGTATAGATCACATAAGCCGGATGCTGCGGACCGGCCTCGCGGCGCAGTTCGGTGTTACGGGATACCTGGTCGGTCCAGGCGGGATCGTCCACGGCCACGGTCCGGCAGCCGCAGTCAGCCAATAAGCCGGACAGCCGCGGCTGCAAATGGGATTGGGTCAGCAAAAGGCTCACGCCGCCGTCGGTCAGCATGTAGCGGATTCTGTCCTCGCCGTTATGCGGATCGATGGGCAGGTAAGCGGCGCCGGCGCCCAGCACGCCCAGCACCGCAACGATCATGTCCGCCGATCGGTCCATGCATACCGCGACCAGCCGATCCGGCCCCATGCCTTGGGCCTGAAGATAGATCGCCAGGCGCCGGCTGCGTTCCGCCAGGGCGCCGTAGGAGATTTGCCGGCCGGAAAAAATCAGGGCCATGCTGTCCGGCGTTTGTGCAGCTCGGGCTTCGAACAACTCGTGAACGCAGTGCTCTTTGGGAAATTCCTCGGCGGTATCGTTGAAGCCGTCCAGCAACAGGCTTATCTCCTGCTCCGGCAGGCAGTCGTATTCGTCGATGCGCCTGCCGGGATCTTCGACGATAGCCGCTATCAGCGTTTCCAGATAGCCGAGGTGGCGGCGGATCGTGGCGGCGTCGAACAGATTGCGCTGGTATTTCAGGTGCAGTTCCACCTTGTCGCGGAAGTCATAGACTTCCAGCATGTAGCTGTCCATCGTTTCCTGATACACGTCGTAGCTCAGCTCGACGTCGCCCAGCCGCTCTTCGGCCCCGAGTATGCCGTCGAAGATGTTCTGGTAGGTAAACGACACCGAAAACGGCACTTCGCTCGGGTTGAGCAGCGTGAGCCTCAGCTCGCGCATTAACCGGATAAACGGGTAATTGGCGTGATCGAGTGCTTCGGCAAGGTTTGCGCCAATCTGTTTCACCAGTTGCAGAAAAGTATCGTCCGGGCGGACTTGGTTTCTGACGATCATCAGGTTGATGTAGCAGCCGACCGTATTTTCATGGCGCTGCAAGGGCCTGCCGGCCACCGGCATGTTCACGGCGATATCATCTTCCGCGCTCAGCCGGTGGATCAGGATATTGAAGACGCCCAGCAATAACGCCGACAGGTTCTGGTTCAGCATGGAGCCGAGGTATTTCAGCGCGGACAGTGTTGCGCTGTTCAGCGTCAGCGTCTCGCAGCCCAGCCCTAAGTCGGGCAGATCGGGTTGCGGCAGGGTATCGTAAGGCATGGCGATGGTTGCCGGCACGCCAGCCAGGCGGTTTTTCCACCAGGCCAGATCGTCTTCGGCCCGCTTGCAGCTCAGATAGGCGCGCTCCCAGGCGATGAAGTCGAAAAAGACTATGTCGGGCGCTTGCGCGGCCGGCTGGCCGCCGGCGGCCAGGACCTGATATTTGCCCCAGAACTCGTTGGCGAACAGCATGCCGGAAAACCCGTCGATGACGATATGGTGTATGACGAAGAACGCATAGTAGCGCTGGTCCGCCTGACATTCCACCGTATAAAGCCGCAGCGGCGGATCGGTTTTCAGATTGAACGGCTGCTGCAGCAACCGGCGCAAAAACGGCGCCGTCTGTTCGCTTTCCGGCAGGCTCAGATGCTCGATGACAAGGTTGTCGGCGGCGCTCCCCACCCTCTGGACGATGTCTTCGCCCGCTGCATCCTTTTGGCATTCAAAGCGGCAGCGCAGCAGCGGGCGCTCTTCCAGCACCGCGAGCAGAGCCGTCCGCAGACAGCCAGGGTCCGCCGGGGCTTTGAGCCGGAAAATCAGCGGGACGTTGAAGCCGGTAGACTCGGGAAAGGTTTCCTGGATATACCACAGGCCTTTCTGGGTTTCCGACAAGGGTTGCGGCACCGTCGGTACGCTGGCCGCCGCTTGCGGCATTTCAGGCGCAATAGTGTCCGGACTGCGCGTTTGCCGCGCCAGCATATCGAAAAATTCGCCGAAATTTTTGGCGCCCATCGCCTGGGCAACCTTGATGTTCAAGCCCAGCCGTTCGTTCAGGCGCTTGATGAATTGCACCACCTGGATCGAATCGAAGCCGTAATGGACGGGCGATAGCGAACGGTCGATGGCCGACAGGTCCTTGCCGAACACCTCGGCGACCAGACTCGCCAGCGCCGCCTCTGTATCGTCGTTCAAAGCGGCGGCTTGCATTGCCCGAGCGTTAGCCGCACTTGCTGATGGCTGAGTAAAAGCGGCGCCGGCATCGGCCGCCTGCTGTCCGCAATATTCTTCCAGCACAATGTGCGCATTGACGCCGCCGATCGCGTAACTGTTGAGCGCTACCCGGCGTGGTGAGGCCCCGTTTTGCCAATGGGTGGACTGGCTTTGCAGAACCAGGGCATGATCGGCCGGCAATTCGCGATTGAGCTCTCCGAGCCCGGCTATGCCCGGTATGGCCTGATGCTCCAGGGCCTTGACGGCCTTGATCAGCGAAGCCATGCCCGATGCGACTTCCGGATGGCCGATGCTGGGCTTGATGCTGCTGACGAACCAGTTTTTGCCGGGATTCGCGCTCAACAGCTGATAAGCGTCGCTGATGGCGGTCAGTTCCAGGGCATCGGCCAGCGTATTGCCGATGCCGTGGGCTTCCACATAATCTATCGTATCGGTGCCGACGCCGGTCTGGGCGATGCTGGCTGTTATGGCGTGCCTTAGCCCCTGCACGTTGGGGGCTTCCAGCGAATAGCCGCGGCCGCCGTGGTGCACGGCGCTGCCCTTGATGATCGCCAGAATCCGGTTGCCGTCCGCCAGCGCCTGGTCCAGCGGTTTGAGCAGGGCGACGCCGGCGCCTTCGCTGCGGACGAAGCCGTCGGCTTCCTCACTGAAACTGCGCGTCCGGTTGCGGCTGCTCAGGAGTTGATCGTAAAGGCCATGCATGGCCATGGACGCGAATTCGTCGGCATCTATGAGGTTGATGGCGCCTACGATGGCCTGTTCGCATTCGCCGGAGCGGATGCTTTGCACGGCGCGGTGCAGCGCGACATGGACGCTGGTGCAAAAGGTATTGATGACTTCGCTGGGTCCTTTCAAGTCGAATTGAAAGGATAGCTGGTTGGCGATGGGAACCCGATAGGGCTGGCCGCCGTTATCGCTGCAACCCAGGCGATCGACGAACGATTGGGCGGCTATGAAAACGCCGGTCATGGGCTCCGAGAGCATCCGCCCGGTAATTTCGTATTCGTTCTGCAGTTGCGCAATGAGCCGGCTCAGAAGTTGCAGTTGGCGGTCGGCAAGGTCGCTGGTTCCGGCGTCTTCGGACGGACTGCTTTCGCCGATGCGGCCGTATCCGAACGCGGCTGCCGGCGCGTATGGGTCCGGCTGCAGGCATTCGCCGGCCATAACTTTTTCCCATAGCGATTCCGTGTTATCGGCACCGGGAAACAATCCGGCCAGTCCGACAATGGCTATCGGCTGCATCCGACCAACGGACAGCGGGTCGCTGCCGATGCGCGGCTGCGCAGCCAAGGCGGCGTCCGGGGTTTCTTCGGGCGACATCGGCTCTAGCGGCAATATCTCGTCGATCAGATAATCGACCAGCAAATCCATCCTGGGATGGTCGAATAACAAGGTCGTGCGCAGCGAACAAGCCAGATTCGATTCCAGTTTGGACTTGAATCCCACCGCTTGCAGAGAATCCGTGCCCAGTTCGATAAAGCTTTGATTGGGTGTGATGTCTTCCGCACTGTCCATGCCGATAAAATTCGCCAGTAACTCGCGAATATAGGCGTTCAATATCGGCTTTCTTTGGGCTGGCTGGGCTTGTTGTAACGTAGTAATGATCGGGCTGGGATTCATAACGGTTGCTGATTTATTGAACTGAAAAACTAAGGCATTGAAGGAGCATAGGCTGTCGAAACCGCGCAAACGAACGAGGCCTGCGCGCAGCCGGAGGACCGAATGTTTTATCGCAGTTGCGGTGCAGGCGGCCGTCCTTCGACGAGCTCAGGACAAGCTCAGGACGAATGCGCCGCCGCAACAACAACCGTCGCCCGTTTTCCGCTCCTGAAATCGGGAGGGGACGAACCTGTTTCAGGTTTCGCGGAAAGCAGGCGATACTTCGGACTTTATGGCGCCATTACTGCGAGCGTCACTTCTCCTTTGCTTCTGCCGTTGGCGTCATCATGAAAACGGCAATAGGTTTTGATGAATGTGCATGTCGACGTCTTCTTGATGCTATTAATGCCGTATGTGCCGTAAAAATGCTTGGCGTTCAGCTGGCTTTGATAGCTCGAGGTGAGTTTTGCGATCAAGACGTTCGGCAGCTGCTTCTCGAAGAACGTCTCCATATCGTAATCATCCGATAATTCCGGTATCAACGCATTTTTAATGCAATGCGCCAAATGCACATAGCAAATCTGGTTGAAGCAGATATTGAACTCAACGGCGTTAAAATGCCCGGTGTCGTCGATATAGCAGGACTCGGGTATCGAGAATTCGCCGTTCATGATCAGGCCTTGCGGATCAGAGCTGTCCGATTGCATAAACCAGGCATGTTTCAGATAACGGCTGTGGTTGAAATAAGGCTTTAACACCTCGGCCATAAAACCATCGTCGATATCTGTAACGGTGACGTTCTCCAGAGGGTCGACCATCCTTAACATGTTCATTGTTCTATCCCTACATAAAATGGCAGATCGTCATAGATGCCGATGCGGTACATTCTGCTGTATTCGCCTGGCTTGGCCTTGGAGCCTTTATGGACCAGCGAGCGGTTGTCCCAGATAATCATGTCGCCTTCCTCCCAGAAGTGCGTGTGTATGAATTTCGGCTGCTCGGCGAATTCGAACAGGGCCTTCATCACCCGCTGATTTTCTTCATAGGACAGTCCAACCAATCCGCTTGTAAAGCCGCTGCTGATATAGAGGATTTTTTCGCCGGTCACCGGATGTTCAATGACGGCAGGGTGGGCTTGCGGCGGACATTCGGCTTTGAAGTTCTCGATGAGTTCGTCAATCGAACGGTCGAGGTCGCACGCCTGTACTTTGTAACGCGGCCAGGCTTCCTGCATCGCCATCCTGCCGTCCACATAGCGCCTCAAATCATCGGGGAGTTCGCGGTAGACGCGCGCCATATCGATATAAGAGGTTTCCCTGGCCGATTTAGGGAAGAATATAGGGCGCACCGAGGTAAAGGGCAGAGGATGTTTCTCGAAGGAACAATCCGTATGCCAATAGCGTCCTGTGCCGGAAACGCCGAATTTTTTGCCGTCTTCGTTGAGGTTGTTGGAAACGAAAATCTCGGGATAATCGGGGTGGTGATAATTCGCTTGGAAATAAACTTGAGGCCGGCCTACCGCTCTGGCGAAGTTGACTTGTTCCTGTTCGGTCATGTCAAGGCGCTGGCCGCGCATGACGACCACTTTATTACGGTAGATCAATTGCCGGAGCATCTCCGCTTCGGAACAGCCCGGAGTAAAGGTCGTAACATCCCATCCCCTGACTTCGGCGCCGATTTTCCCTGGTGCTGCTTCGGTGATGGTTACTCGATTTTCAGATACCACTGCATTCATGATTTGTTATTCCTTTTATGGTCTATATTGTGAATTTACTTACTAACTAACCTGCCTGTCCTGATCTTGCCAAAACGGCGCCCTCAGCACCCGTTTAAGGACTTTACCGCTTGGATTTCTCGGCAAGGCATCGACAAACGTAACCGATTTAGGCACTTTGAAATCCGCGATCCGGCTTCTGGCGAAATCGATCAACTCCCGTTGCTTGATTTCGCCGCCCTGGCGCGGCACGACAAAGGCTTTTACGACCTCCCCCCATTTCTCATCGGGAATCCCGATGACAGCGACTTCGGCGACCGCCTCATGCTCGCTGAGCACGGCTTCAATTTCGGCGGGGAACAGGTTTTCTCCCGCGTAGATGATCATGTCCTTGATCCTGTCGCAGACATAAACGTAGCCATCCTCATCTCTATAGCCCACGTCGCCGGTATGTACCCAGCCACCGACCAGCGTTTGCGCGGTGGCGGATTCATTCTTCCAATAGCCCAGCATGTTGCTGGGCGATTTAATGCAGATTTCGCCGCTGCGTCCTGCCGGCAATAGCCGGCCTTGCCCGTCAATGATCTTGATCTCGACGCCGGGCAAAGGCCGGCCTGCGGCTTTCATCCTTGGACTGCCTTCCGGGCAATGATCGGCGGGACGCAAACAGACGGCCATATTGCCGGTCTCGGTCAGCCCGTAAATCTGGAAGAAATCGCAGCCGAAGATTTCCATAGCCTTGCGCAGCAGCGGCGGGGCAATCGGCGAGCCGCCATAGAGCAGCCCTTTGAACGACGATAAATCGGTTTGCGCGCAGCTGGGTTCTTCCAGCATCAGTTGAATCATCGACGGCACCAGCACGGCTTTGGTGACTTGATGCCGCTCGATCAGCTGCAGGGCCTGCCAGGCGACGAAGGTGTCGACGATGACGCCGGCAGCGCCGACCGCATAACCCTGTATGGCCCACCAGAGCCCGCCTATGTGGAACTGCGGCAGAGCCAGCAGCAGGGTGTCGGCCGGATTCAGCGACATCCATGTATCGCCGGCCGCCCGCATGCCTTGCATCAGCCTGAAAAAGCTGTAATTCGCGAGCTGTACGCCTTTAGGCCGCCCTGTCGTGCCGCTGGAATACATTTGCACGGCCGCATCGTCGGCGCTGTATTCGCAATCAAATGGCGTGGCCGGTTTCGCGTTTTTCCAGTCCTCGTAAGCCGGCCAATCCGGATACCCTTCATTCAGGGCGATTATCGTCCGTATAGTGGTCAGCTGCGACGTCAGCGACTGCACTAACGGGAAAAACTCCTTCGCCACGAACAGCACTTCGGTTTCGCTGTCATTCAGAATATAAAGTATCTCGGGGGAAGCCAGCCGCCAATTCAGGTCGACCAGCACCGCTTTGATCTTGGCGCAGCCGAACAGAATCTCATAGTGAGCAATGGTATCCTTGCCGATTATCGCCACCCTGGAGCCGGGCTTGACGCCGGCTGCGATCAAACCGTGGCCGACTTGGTTACTGCTTAGATCAAGCTGCTGAAACGTCTGTCGATTGTTGCCCGCTATAAAGGCAACGGCATCCGGCCGCGTTTGGGCCTGCTGGATGCACATCTCGGCAAGGGTTTGAAACTCACTGGATTTCATGGAATAAAGACTCCTTCTTATCGGCCCGTACTTAGGGGAAATTGACTCTGTCTTCCAGATTGCAATTGCTATGCCAACCGATAATCCCATCCCGGCTGACCAGACGGAAAACAGGCCGCACTCCAGGTTTGGCGGAACTTGGCTCGATTTTATTATTCCTTCCCTGGCATGAGTTGCGTAACTTCACTCGGGAAGATTTTTGGCGTATTCGTCGATTTCTATCGATATTCATCGATTTTTAGCCAAAAATTATGTTATATACCGCACTTGATATGTGGGATATGACCGATTGAATGAATATCACTATAAAAAACAATAATTTATTATTTTGCTAATATTCTGTATTGTGTTATTTGACCTGTTTCGCGGCCGGCTTGGCCTATAGTAGAATGATGCCCGCTTCGGGGTACGCGTAGATCCGCCGTTAAGGAAGCTTTATATAAGGTATCGAACTCACCGCTTGCATACCTTAATCTCTACAGATTTCTACGTGTTGGCTGGTTGAATACCGATCCGTTTTTACTCAAGTATTTTCCAAGCCGGAAATCAGCCGTATCGGGTTTGTCAGCCCCGGAATGCCCTCATCTAATGGCACGGTACTTGCAGGAGGTCTATGTTATTTGACTGGTGCGCAGCTTATCGAGTTGCTGTCATCATTACCGTCAGGCGGCTCTCCTCTGGACGTTATTTGGGAACTTTGGTTTTCTCTAAGTGCGCTTAAAACAACTTATACATCTTTCAAAACGCAGGAAAAAACAGTGCAAAAAATGGGATTAAAAAATACGACCTCGGCAGAACGTCCGGCACCGGTTCAGGAGGCTTGATCCGCTTAATCGACGGATAACTACTGTCGGCCAGGCATCCGTTTGCCGGGTCTGACCTATTGCTGTTTTCTGAACTACACACCGTTTGCTAAGGCACTGAAAGAACATGCACTTTTCCCTTTTTCCGAGAACCCTCCTGATCCTTCTGATAATTGCCTCCGTTGCGGCGGGCGGCATAATGTACTGGCTCAAAGCGATCCATCCCTTTGAAACCACCGACAACACCTACCTCAAATCGCACCTGAGCCTGGTCAGCCCCAAGGAGACGGGCTACGTCAAGGAAGTCCTGTTCGAGGACAATCAGAAAGTGATGCCGGGCGATCTGCTCGTTGTGATAGACGATCATGATTTCCAGGCCAAGGTCGCTCAGGCGGAAGCGCAAGTGCTGATAGAAACGGCGCACATCCATACGCTGGAAACCGAAAAACGCACGCAGAGCGCCAAAATCCGCCAGCAGGAAGCCAATATCGCCGCCGCAGAGGCCGATCTGGAGCGCGCCGCGAAAGATACGAAACGCTTCGGCAACCTGGCGGCGGAGGGAGCGGTTTCAGCCCAGACCCGCGATGCCGCCGAAGCCGCGCTCAAGCAGGCGGCGGCTCAGCGGGAGAAAACGCTCTCGGCACGGCTGGAAGCGGAGAGCGAACTGGCCTCGCTGGAAGCGCGCATCGACGAAACCCGGGCCAAGCTGAAGGCAGCCCAATCCGCCCTGGAGCTGGCCCGCATCGACTTGGCGAACACGCGCATAGTCGCTCCCATCGCCGGCATCATCGGCAATCGCAGTGTGCAGGTCGGGCAACTGGTCAAACCCGGCAGCGTGCTGGCGTACCTGATTCCGACTGACGGCCTGTTCGTGGAAGCCAATTTCAAGGAGACCCAGATCGGGCGCATGCAGCCGGGCCAGCCGGTGGACATCCTGATCGATGCTTACCCTGACAATCGGTTTGAAGGCTTGGTGGACAGCTTCGCGCCCGCTTCCGGTTCCGAATTCAGCCTGCTGCCGCCGGAAAACGCCACCGGCAATTTCACCAAGATCGTACGGCGCGTGCCGGTCAAGATCCGCTTCAAACCCGGCACCGATCTGGGCCGCCTGAGGCCGGGTCTGTCCACGGTAGTCAAAGTCAGGGTCGGGTAAGCGATCATGGCCGCGGTAGTAAAGCCCTCCCCGCCCCAGTCGACGAGCGCCGGCGAAAAACTGCCTGAGATCGTCGCGGCCCCGGTCAATGTCGACGAGAAGACGGTCAGCCCCCAGCAATGGATAGGTTTTTTCGCCATGGTCCTGGGGATGTTCCTGGCGGTCCTGGATATCCAGATCGTCGCCAGTTCCCTGGAACAGATCCAGGCTGCGCTGTCGGCGACTCAGGATGAAATCACTTGGGTGCAGACCGCCTACCTGGTGGCGGAAGTGGTCATCATTCCGTTATCCGGCTGGCTCGGGCGGGCGCTGTCCATGCGCTACCTGTTCGCCCTGTCCAGCGGCGGCTTCACCGTGATGAGCCTCCTATGCGCGTTCGCCTGGAACCTGCCGTCCATGATAGTGTTTCGCGCGCTCCAGGGATTTTTCGGAGGTGCGATGATCCCGTCGGTGTTCGCCGTCACCTACACCTTGTTTCCGCGCCGCCTGCAGCCCACGATGACAATCGTCGTCGCCATGGTGGTGACGGTCGCGCCCACGGCGGGCCCGGTGCTGGGCGGCTATCTCACCGAAGTGGCGTCCTGGAACACGATGTTCCTGATCAACGTAGTGCCGGGAATACTGGTATCCGCGGCTACCGGGATGTTTCTGCGGGTGGACGAGCCGGACTGGGCGCTGCTGAAACGAATCGACTTCCGCGGCATCCTGTATATCGTCGTGTTCCTCGGCAGCACGGAATTCGTGCTGGAAGAAGGCGTGCGCGAGGAATGGTTCGACAGCCGCGAGATCGTGTTCTTCACCCTGGTCGCGGCCGTCTCCGGCATCGCCATGTTCTACCGGGAGCTGACCATCGAACACCCGATCGTGGACCTGTGGGCGTTCCGCAACCGCAATTTCGCCATCGGCTGCCTGTTCAGCTTCATTCTCGGCATCGGGCTCTACTCCATCATTTTCCTGATGCCGACCTATCTGACCACTGTCAAAGGGCTGAACAGCCTGCAGGTCGGCCAGTACATCATGGTCACCGGACTGTTTCAGTTCGCCTCCGCCTTCATTGCCGGCCGGGTTGCCAAAAAGCTTGGCCCGCGCCTGACGTTGGCTTTGGGGCTGTTCGGTTTCGGCCTAGGCACCCTGATAAACAGCAACCTGACCCATGAAGCCGGGTACTGGGAATTCTTCTGGCCGCAGGCGCTCCGGGGCTTCTGCCTGATGTTCTGCTTTCTGCCCATCAATTACCTGACTTTCGGCACGCTGCCGCCGGAAGAAGTGAAAAACGCCAGCGGTCTGTACAATCTCATGCGGAACCTGGGCGGCGCCATCGGCCTGGCGCTCGCCAACACCCTCATGATCCGGCTGAACAAGGAACATTACGCCGTATTGCGCGAAGCGGTGAAGCCCGGTTCGACGACAGCTCAAGCTCTGTTAGGCAGTTTACAGGAGCGATTCAGCTATGCGTCGCTGCCCGACAGTGAGCTGGCCGCACTGAAGCAGGTTTACGGTCTGGTCAGGCGCGAGGCGGAAGTGCTTACCATCAATACCCTGTTCAATATCCTGGCCTTGATCTTCTTCCTGGCCTTATTGCTGATACCGCTGATCCGAATGGCGCCGGCGGCTTCTGGCGGCGCGAGCCGCCGTTGATCCATCGCCAGAAAAATAAGGAGATGCCTTTCATCCTGGCGTTATAGACGCCCACAGGAAAGCTATCATCCTGAAAAGCTCGCATAAGAAACAATTCATTTCACCAATCGCTCAACATGGTTTGATGAACAAGCCCTGGCGCATGCTAAGGATTTGGTTAAAAAATAACTTTCCTATTTATTGATAAAAATCTGCTTTTATGCAGGGGCGGATTCACTTGTGCCCTTTGGGTATTTGCTCATGGCGATTTAGCGCTTCACAAATTTTACTCGCCAAAATTCAGAGAAGTTATTTCTCGCCGTATCCTAAACGAAACGCCTCCCTCCAAAGAGCCGGTGCCTAAACCTGACATGCCCGGCGACTCTGTTGACCAAGCCGATATGCCAGGCCTTCAGGCTGGCTGATGGTGTAAAAGTGTTGACAATACGCCACATCAATTGTAAAAAATAACCTACGCCAATTCTATGTGGCTTTATTACTTTACTGTTCCGGCAAAGCGCCGAAGTAAAGGTGGCAATAAAAACAATAAATCAGTCATAAAACGTCTTAACTATACGCTTTAAATTGTATGTTGCGACAATGGGCTTCACTTTTGCCGAGAATGACATTGTCATTGAAAAACTGGAAAATCATATCCGCATAACCGGGTATTTTCTCCATTAATACAATATAAGACCCCGTCGGGCGGCGCTTACCATCATCACCGCATTGCGAAGGACTGGCGTATTTGTAGAGTATTTACATAGCAGGAGGAGTGATGAGGTCGTATTTCAATTTATTCAGCGCGGGCACACTAGCGGTTACACTGACCGCTTTAAGCGCCTGTACAGAAACCGATTATTCGCGCGAAGCACCCGAAGCGAAGAAAAAACACAACTGGGCGCAAGAGAAAAAACTGCGTGAACAACAACAGGCGTCCTACTTAAACGATACAACAATCAGATCCATATCCACCGACGACGCCACCCGCGCCCCCTGGTACAGCAATCACCTGGGGTATGCCTGGTTTACTGACAGCCCTTTGGGTTTGAACGGAACCCCTTACGTATTATTGCGAGCCCTCATTGAGCTTTATCCGGAAATCTGGCACGGCGAAGGCTCGCTCGGAAACCTCGGCTTCGGACCGCATCCGGACGACTATGATCCAGCCACGGGAAAACTCTTGCCGGCCGAGCAGCGCCACCCTTTACCCTATGGACTGGTTACCGCCCAGGATCCAAACCTGCCCGAGGAGGAGAGAACCGACAATGTATTTTTTTCCTGCGCCGCCTGCCATACCGGACGGGTCTATGTAAAAGGCCGCGTCCGGCATTACGTCGGGGCGCCCAATACCGAGATTGAAGCGCAAGCTTATGCAGGCTTAATCTACAAGACAGGAAAAGCGATCCTGAAAATCGATAACTCCACCACGCCGGCGCAAGTGCAGGTCAACCCCGCAGAGGCTGTCAAAATTGCCGATTTTCTAAAGAATAAGATAGCGGCGGATCCCGCCTGGTTCTATGGCGGACGGACGGACGAAGAGCGTAATGCCAACATAGAGAAGGCCAAGGTGCAGGTGGGCCGCGTTCTCAAGAACTTCAACAGGGCGCTTGGGACGTTGGCGCAATCTTCCGCCAAAACCGAGCTCATGTATATTACGCTTGCCTCCAAATTATCTTATACAGAGAAAAACGGCCAGCAATCGCCAGGCATTTTCGGTCCGCGTCCCGGACGCATGGATGCCTTTGGCCTCGCAACGGGATTGGTGGCGCTGCATACCAAGCGGGAAAGCTTCTTTGAACGCTTGCCCGGCAATCATCCGTTCTTTGAAGGATTGGAGAATCTCGAGGGCAGCGCAAAATACCAGGCGGCCGGCCAGAGACTGTTTGAAACCGCACCGCAATGGATGCCTCATGATCCCGCCCCTTCCGACATCAAAGCGCTTTGGAATCTGCATGACAACGCCTATGCGAATTGGGATGGAAACCAGGCAGAGGAAGCCCGGGTTATCGCTTCCGGAGTCTCCTCCGTCGGCGATCCATCCAAGGTCGATATTCGTATTCATGAAGCCATGAATCCTCTCATTAACGATTTGCCCCCTTCGCCCTACCCCTTCAATGTCAATCTCAAGCTGGCGGATCAGGGCAAACCCCTGTTTGAGAAGGAATGCGCGAGCGCTTGCCATTTCGCCGACAACCCCAAGATCTATAACGTCGCGACCGATATGAATCGTGCGACACAGATCTCCCCAACTGCCCGCTTAGGATTACTGGAACTCACCCGGGAAGCTTGTGAACGTTATGTGGAACAGGGGGGCAGTGACTGGTGCCGACCTAAAAAGGGCAGCCGGGAAGCGGATGATGAGGCGTACTTCGTCACGCCTCGCGGCGACAAGGCCGGTTATAAGGCCAATGTGCTGCATGGCATCTGGGCCCAGGCGCCCTACCTGCACAACGGCTCGGTGCCGACCCTCTGGCACCTTATGCGGCCGGCAGAACGGCCGGCAACATTCATCCGGGGCAATATAAAATATGATGAAGCCCGTGTCGGCTTTGTCTGGAATAAAACTCCGAAGCCGGATGAATACGGCAAGGGCGACGCCGTACATTATGCCGAGCATGACGCCAGCCTGCGTGGCAACTCGAATCAGGGGCATACCTTCGGCAGCCAATGGACCGATGACCAGGTACGGGCGGTCATCGAATATATGAAAACACTCTAGGCGCTGGCAAGGAGAACACTATGGCTCTCTGGAATTGGCACACGCTCATAAACAACCCCGCCGCGTTTTTCAACACGGTCATTACACTGGCAAAACGGATATGCAAGGGAATAAGCTCTGCTGAAATGGGGAAAACACCTGCGCAAACCGACGATAAGCCGGAAAATATCCCGACCGCGGGCTTTTTGGGAACAATTGCCGCAGCGGAACAAAAAACCCCTTTAGTTCCCATGCCTGATCCGGATGATCCCCGCTACGATGCTGACCGCGCCGCTTATGAAGCGGACAAAAAAGCCTATGAAGCTGCACTCCAGGCGCGCGGCGCCGCAGTCGCCGGTATCATTGCCGCTGACTTGAGAAACCGGCCTTATGACATGCTGCAGGAATTGCTGGACCAGCCAAAGGACGCGATGCCGTTTTTCAAGCCGGCTGTCGGTCCGGCCGTAGTGGTACGCCATGCTCACGTGATCAAATGCCTGGAACGCACGGATTTATTTACCGTGGATCCCTATGTCTCGGAGATGGTCAAGGCCAATGACGATAACGCCAGAAATCCCGAACTTTCGCCTCCCTTCATGCTGGGCACGGACAAAGATGAATGGTATCTCCCGGACGACGTTCTGTTGAGACGGGTCGTCTCCCGCCAGGATGAAAAAATCCTGACCGCGCTGGCAAGGCAGGAGGCGGAATACTGGACGCAGCGGGCGAAGGAGGAAGGCCGAGGCGAAATCGACGTTGTACCGACCCTTGCGCGCTTCGTCCCCTTGCGCATCGTCAGCGATTATCTGGGCGTCCATTATTATTCCGCCGGCGAGCCTTCCTGCCTGCCCGGCCTGCGGGGCGGGGACACGTTCCCTCTGGATGACGAACTGCGGCAGGTTTTCACCTTTCAGCAGATTCAGGAAGGCATCGTACCGACAGGCGATAATCTGTTCAACTGGGTGAAAGACGCCTTCCGCAATATCTTTAACAACTTCAACCCCGCAGACCCTTTGTTTGCCCAGTTTCGCCAACAGGGCCTGCAGGCCACCGAGTATCTGACCGCCTATATCCACGAACTGCTCAAATTCTACAAGGGGCTGCTTCAGCAGGGCGAGCCGGTCCCCGACACCATGCTGACCCGTCTCCTGCGATTGCAGTTGAATCTGGCCAATGGTCAGGATACGGCGCTGGAGCAGGAAGTGCAGGACGCGCTTGGATCTCTTCTGCCTTCCGGCGAATTAGGCAGACGGTTGTCCGACTCGCAGATCCGCGCCAATGTCTTCGGCACGGTTGTCGGCGGCGTCGTCAATCCGGAGGAAGCCAGCGCGAGGGTCATCGACGCGATCCTGTCCCTGAAAGATGGCAAGTATCCGGTGTTAAACGGCTCCACTTATCAGCAGGCGCTGGAAATGGCTCAAGTACCGGCGGGCGGGCCGCGTGAAACTGAAAGCCTCGGCATCCTGCGCAAGTATGCCCTGGAAGGATTGCGCCTTGAACCGCAAGGGGAAGTGCTGATCAGGCGCTGCATCAAGGACAATGCGGAACTTGACGGCATACCCATCCGCAAGGGAACTATGGTTTTCATCTCTCACGCGGCGGCGATGCGGGACCCGGAAGCCGTGCCCGATCCCCTGGCTTTCGATATCACCCGGGACGAGCGTCTTGCTGCTTACCATAAAGATCGGACGCGGGGCGACGAGGCGCCGCAAAGCGCCCTTTATCTCCAGCACGGCTTTGGGCGGCATAAATGCCTCGGCCGCTACGCTTCGGAAATTACCCTCCAGGAAACGCTGCGGGCCATGCTGCGCTTAGGCAATCTGGAGCGGCTTGGCAGTCTGCAGATGGATGATCAAAACCTTTATGCCGTCAGTTTACGCGTGGGTTTTAGTTAACGATGAAGCGCTTACATTTATTGTTATTCAATCCTTTGACAATTAAACGCTCACAGGGAATTTTGACATGAATATACTCGTTACCGGAGCGACTGGCTTCCTTGGGTATCACGTTGTTAAGCTGCTTAATATCCGCAAGGAACGGCCCCGCGTATTACTGCCTGCCGACCTTGATCCGGATTTGCCGGCCCTGAAGGCCCTGAAAAAGCTCGACATTGAAGTGGTTGAAGGCAACACGCATGACATGGCCTCACTGCAGGCCGCCTGTGCAGGCATCGATACGGCCTTGCATCTGGAATTTGCGATTGCGTTGGGCAGCGGCGAGCAGGCAGAACGGACTTTGTACGAGAAAAATGTAGTCGGCATGCGCAATTTGCTGGATGCCGCCGCACGTGCCGGTGTAGCGAGCGTCGTAGTGAGCAGCAGCGTGCTTACCGTAGGCCTGAACCACAATCCGCTCCCGCTCGATGAGGGAGCCGATTGGGATCGTTACGCCATCTCTCTGCCCTATGCCCTATCCCGGCGTCAGGCCGAGCAGGAGGCGCTGGCTCGCTTCCCCGAGGGTATGCCCAAGGTTGTCGTGGTTAATCCTGCCTTTACATTAGGCCCGGAAGACTGGGTCGGAGCGCCGGCAAACAAACTGATAATGAAAATGGCTAAACCCGGATTCCGCATTACCGCGCCGATCGGTTTCGGCATTCTCGACGTGCGCGATTACGCCGATGGCGTGCTGCGCGCCGCTGAGCGCGGTACCTCCGGCCAGCGCTACATTCTCAGCGGAGAGAATATGATGCCTGATCAGCTCGTGGGAAAAGTCGCAGAAACGGCCGGGATCAAACCGCCTGCCTGGCTGTTCTCCCTGCGCGCCTGGATGATTCGTCCCATTATCTCAGCATTGGCGCTATGGAGCAGACTCAGGGGCAAACCGGTCAAGGTAGCTCCCAGCCTGCTTGACCTATGGGGACGCTACGCCTGGTATGACGCCAGCCGCGCGCACGATGAGCTCGGCTGGAAACCCCGCCCGTTGCAGGAATCGCTGCGCGATACCATTCAATGGATGAATGAGAACAGACCTGCATGAATATGCCCGCCCCGCCGGGTGTGCCCGGACTGTCCTTTTCCATTCTGTCGCATTAGCCGAAAGGCGCCTGACTCAAGCAAGGCATTTCTGCGACAAACGGATCGCAATGATCGGCTTAAAAGGATTATTAAAGCAACAAGAAATGGATTTGTCTTCGCATCGGATTACGTTAGAATTTTTCTATTCTTGCTGATAGTATTTTTATACGATCAACCCTCGCCCACTGCATTAACAGGCGAACTTAACTATTCCATAACGACAATCAATAATAAGGAATGAAATGAATAAGAAAATTTTAGTAATCACAGCGTCTTTATGCATCGGCTTATCGGCATGCAGTGGAGAGAAAGGCGATGAATATAAAGTTAAGTCCGCTTTTATCAATAGTTGCGTAAAACAGGAGAGTTCCTCACGTTCTGAAGAACAGGCCCAATCCTACTGTGATTGCGTAGCCGATTCGGTTTTCAGCAACAGGGACATTTCCGATGAAACCAAAAAGCTTATGTCGACTATGAGCGATAAGGACAGCAAGCTATATAAACAAAATGATGCGGCAATGGTCAGGGGCGCGCTTATGTCTTGCTACACCGCTAACTTTTACAAGAAAAAATAAGACTTAATACCTGATTTGCATATCCGGCCAGTACGCGCTGGGCCGCTATCTGCTGGTTCAGTAACTGAGACACAGGCAGTGAAGCGAACACCGAGCTGGCCGGCTTTCCCGGGACAGGCATGATGCATGCTGCAAACGGTCCTCGAAACAACAAATCATACAGCCCCCCGGCCCTGCGCTTCCGGGCTGCCGAGTGCGGCCACGGCGGCGCCTGTCAAACCTTTGAGAATGTTCCATTCGGCCTCGACAAGATGCACCACCTGCTCCCATTGCTCGTCTTCTGCAGTATGATCGGCCAATACCCGCGCACGTAATGTCTCGTAACAGGCCAGTGCCGTAGCCGTCGAGCGAGGCATGGAAAACTCTTCAGCCGTATCAAGGGCGCGCTGCTTGAGCGCTTGTCTTTCAGTCCGGACCAGACCGGCGACCCATTGCAACGCAGAAACGAAAGCCGAGGCGCTCTCCTCGCGCAGCAACAGCCCGTTGCGCCGGTCCTTGACTATTTCCCGCACGCCGGGCGCATCCAGACCCACCACCGGCACGCCCGCGGCCATAGCCTCGGCCAGTACCATGCCCTGGGTTTCGCTCTTGGAAGAAAAAGCGAACACATCCATGGCGTGGTAGGCATCTGCCAATTGCCGGGATTCCAGGATGCCTGCCACATACAGGCGCGCGCTCAAGCCCTCGCGCTCGAAAATCGCCCGCACATCCGCTTCCGATGGGCCGGTGCCAACCAGCAGGAAACGGGCGCGAGGCTCCAGCTTAAGAAAGGCCGCTGCCGCCTCGGCCAGAAACACCAGATTCTTCTCCGGCGCCAGCCGCCCCACATGTCCGACCACAAAGGCATTTTCGGGGATGCCCAGATTTTTGCGGAAGCCAGTCCCATCCCCCTGCGCGAAGTGCTCCACGTCTACACCGGTGGGCACCACAGCGATAGGCGTCTCGACGCCGCGCCCGCGCAGCAGTTCGGCGATGCTTTCGCTCGGACTGAACACCTGATCGCACAGGTTTGCATAGCGGGTGGCCAGCTCGATGATAAAACGCCGCAAAGCCGGCGAGTTGCCGGGTACGTAATGGGTATACTGTTCATACAAGGTGTGATGGGTGAAGACCAGCGGCAGTTTCCGGTAGCGCGCCACGCGCAGCGCCGTCATGCCCAGCAGGAATGAATGGTGGGCATGCACAAGGTCCGGCTGGAAGGCGTCCAGGGCCTCGGTAAGCAAACCCGGAACCGGCAGCGCGACGGAAAAATCGCTGCCGTTGAAATTCTGGATGGCCGGCACGCGAACGACATCCGTCTCGTTCTGCGGCATGCCGTCGAACGCTGGCGCCACCACCAGCACGCGATGGCCGCAACGCCGGTACTCGGCGGTGAAAGCCTCTACCGAGCGAGCCACCCCGCCCACATGCGGCGTGTAGGTATTGGTCAGCATGACGATATTCATGCGTTCGCCTTTTCCAGTTCGACGGACACTGCGCCCGGTTCGGCAGTATAGGGAAGGAATCCGGGCATGCGCACCTGAATGGTTGGCGCCGCTTCATGCCAGGCGGCTTGCCAGGCGACGCTTACCCGCCCGGTATCTGCACTGCGCTCGACGCTGATTGAAACCGGGCCGAATGCTGTCGGCGCAGAGCCGAACGTCACCGGCGAGGTTCCTTCAAGCCATCGTTCCGGTACGCCCTGGCACAGGATCAGCGTTTCGCCCTCCTCGCGCACGAAGCAATTGCGCAGCATCAGCACCCAATCCGCCGCCGCCCAGACATGCTGGCCATCGCCCATGCAGCCGCCGCCCGTGCGCGGATGGATGGCCTCCGGCCACTGGCCGGTGGGCGAAGCTAACTTTGCGACTGCGTCCATCAGCGCCAGGTATCGCGGATCGCCGTTGCGCAGCAGTATCTGGGCCAGATGCAGAGTCAGGTAGGCATTGATGCCGGAATGGATCATGTCCTGAAAGAATCCGCCCCTGACCAGGCAATTAGCCAGCAGGAATTCGACCGTATCGAGCAGGCGCACATCGTCCGGCGCGCAAAGTTGCGTCGGGTAGCCCACGGCAATCGAACCGATGGCCCCCGCATCCAGCCGGCGGTAGGGCGAAGCCGGTATGGCCGCCTGCCCCAATCGTCCGGCCACCTCGGCAAGGCTGCGGTCGACCGCCTCCTGGAATCGCTCCGCTTCGCTCAGAAACGTCGCGCGCCAGGACGCTTCACCCGTCAAGCCGCACAGTACCGCCGCTGAGCGCAAGCCGGCGATGCTCCAGAAATCGTCCCAATAGTAGTAGTCGTTGGGGCCCAGATGCTCGGCGGAAAAGCCTGCCGGCATCAGGCCCGCGTGCGGAGCATCCAGATTCTCGGACAAGCGCTTATGCACGATCCAGCGGGCGCCTTCCACGATGGACTTGCTCCATTCCGGTTTGGGCGCACGGCCCGTGAATTCACAGAAACGGCGCATGATCCACAGCGCCTCGCCGTTGGAATCCCATTCCCCTTCCTGGGAACGGAAATAGCCCAGCACGGTCTGGCGGAGCGGAAAAAGGTCCAGCGCGCGCTCGGCATGCTCGGTCAGGCCGGCACACAACAGCCCGTGAATAATGAAAGCGGCATCGCGGAACCAGAAGCGCTTGTAGGTATACGGGCCGGGATAAACGTCATCGATCGAGTGCAGGATCAGCGTGCGCAACGCCGCATCGTAAAGGAACTGAAAATGCGCATCGGGAATATGCAGCCGGCAATGACCGTGCAAGCTTTTTTCCCAAGTGTCGTCAGCTGAGCTTGCGGTTTTCTGGGCGCTCTTCAGCGGCACACTGGCTCGGACAGTGCGCGGCCGGCCGGCTTCCAGCCTGAACAGAGCCGCCGCCGTGGCCATGCCTACTTTGCACGAGCCGCTTTGCTGATCCTCGATGTCCTGCAGATGGATATGCACATCGCCGGCCCGGTAGTCGGAAACATGATGCCGTTCAGCCGGGGCGTCGAACTCGACAGCGTGCTGGCCCTCGATGCTCCATACGGTGCGCTCGGGCGACAGATTGACTTTATGGATAAAGCTGATCCCCTCGGGATTGTACGGACGCAGGGCCAGCACCAGCCAGCCGCCGCTGTCTGACTGCGCGGTCAGCGATAATTCGCAGACCGGCTGAGCGGAATCCTCTGTGACCGCAGCATTGCTGATCAGCTCCAGCCCCGTTGCGCGGCTGGTCGTGACCACGGAGACGCCGTCGCTCAAGTCGAGGCGCTGCTCGGTCACGCCTGCATCTTCGGCGCTAAGCCTTTCCTGACCGACATGGCCATCGGTGCGTGAAGGCAACAGCCAGCGCCCGTCGTCGGTCTCGATCCAGCCTTCCAGCGACCAGCCGTCAAGCAGGGGCGTAAGCAGACCGCGCGGGTCGACGATAGGCAGTTCCGGGCAATCGGGCCGGCCGACAGCGGTCCAGTTACGGTGCGTGAGATTGATATGGGTAATGGAGAACGCCCGCGGCACGAAGGCGTCGTCATGGGGATCGAACTGGCGCTCGATCCAGTAGGGCCACACCCAGTCCAGATTGTGCTGGATCACCCGGCTGTTGATAAGGCCGCGGGCGTGGAACACGACCCCTGCCCGCAGCAGTTCGATGGGCTCGCCCACCTCGGAAGGCTGGGCAAAGCCGTGCAGGCGCGCCCACACGCTCATCGGGTCGAGAAAACCGCGGGAGCGAGCCGCGCGGCTGATCAAATAGCGCCAGGGCAACCATTTCAACCACATCAGTTACCTCCTTACCTTCATTGTTTGCATATACTTGGCCGAGGCTTGGCGGGCCAAACGATATTGATATAACCTGAATTTGGGATAAGGAAAGCAGACGGTTTTTGCAAAAACAGAAAAACGGATTCCGAAATCCATCTATTCCTCAAAAACCTCTCTTTATGAAGTTAACTAACACACACTTTTGCGATGTAGATCATTTTTGCCGGATTTTATTCCGGCCTGGCAAGAAAAATAGCTATAGATTCGGTAATATGAAGTTTTAACTCCGTTTGGACTGCTAACGCCATAGCTAGCGGAGAATATGTTAAAACTTCAAGGGACAGGAGCAATCAGGAACGATGACAGCGTAGATTTACGCCCCGAAAGTACGGCCGGATCAAGGTCAACGAGAATCAAGTCTCTATAGGTATGACGCGTCGATAGAATCAAGCAGAAGCCGACAACTAAACCTCGGGGTTAACCAAACGATTAAGGCAACCCGGGCAATCTCGGCGTTTGCTTTCCCAAAATTCCCGAGGGCAGTCTCTTACCCGATGCCGATAACATAACACACAGCGATTTAACCGACGCTGATAACGGCAATACGCCCACCTTACCAGATAATCAAGACGATCAAATCGGGTTTTGTTTTCGCTGGATTGCGCATATTGCTCGACATGTAATACAGCATAAAGGCGCCGTGCTTGATCGATGAGAGTGTCATTGTCCATTTCTGATTACCTTCGAGTTTTTACTGACCATCCCTCTTGAGGAATGCGTATGATTGGCGGATTAAACAGGCTTACATGATCTTTATAACTCAAATATATTAAAAAAAATTGATTGTAAAATGACAGTTTTATGAACTAGCCAATTCTATTCTTAATCTTAATAGGATATTTCTAATAGAACGACCTCTTTACATTGAAAGAGTAAGCTTGCACATTGAAACAACTCAGACATTTTTAGTTTTATATTTAGGAGACAACAATGGCTAAAAAGACCTCTCACAAAGCCACTGAAAAAGCGACAGTTGATAATGCATCGGAAACTGGCGCTGGTAAAGAAGCCAGTATGGCATTGGCTGGCGTTAAAAAAGGCGCGGCAGCCGCTAAACAAGCAGTAAGTACAATTGCTTCATCACCTTCCAGGATATTGGATAGCACCGTTTATGGCGTCAGCTATGGACTCTCCTATGGAGCGGTATTTAGCGCTTTGATGGTTGTAAAAATGCTGCCTGCCGATGGCTTAGCGATCAAAGGTTTTCATGAAGGGGCGAAAGCGGCCCGCAAGGATTTCAAAACGCACGAGTATAAACATGCTGCTGAAAAAACAGTGTCAGAAAGCTAAACCCGAGTAAATCTTAAACACCTTATTCCCTGCCTGTTGGATACAGGCTGGGGATAAGATGATGCTGTTATATTGACGAGGTAGATTTTAGCTTGGGCTCAAAATTAAATAAGCTTAAACCAATTTTGGCGACAAATTGCCCGGCACGTTTCGATTGCTTCCGTGCGATATTCTTTAACTGATGTTACGCAGTTGTAGGATCGAATGTACTTGTGCCCTTGGGTATTTGGCCCGGGATAAGCGCCCGTATGCCGACTTATGCAGTGCGAACAAACTCACACCTACACCGCATCGCTGTTTTATTTTGCTGCAAGCCTTCCTCTCATGCCCCTGGTTAGCTCATTCTCGATGAATAACGACTTTTTCCGCCGCTTCCCGCTCCTGCAACAGGGCTTCTTCCTCACCGTGAGCGAGGGCTATCATGTCAATGCCGGCCGGTATGTGCGAGCTCTTGAGCATCTGCCAGTCCTCGGCGGTATTGGCTTCGGGCTGGTTGCCCACTATTTGCCGGGCCAGCTGATTCCCGGCCTCAATCAGCGGATGAATGATAAAATCCGCGCCGAGCTGCTTCAATTGCTGTTCCTCTTCGGGGAGATACCCAATCGTGCCGATTTGCCCGGTATAGCCGTTTTTCCGGAGCTGGCGCACAGCCGAGCATCGGGCATCGAATTCAGGCAGGGTCAGAATGACGCCTTTCACTCTGTCCAACGGCAGTCCCGACCATAGCTCGGGGTCTTCGGAGTCCCCGTAAATCACGCGTTTGCCCTTGGCCAGCAGGCTTTCCAAAACGGTCGGGTCGGCATCCAGGCCGACGACCCGCTTGTCCCGCTGAGACAAAGACAGATAGGCGGAAAGTCCGGTACGCCCCATGCCCACGACCAGCCATTCCGCCAGTCCGATGGACTCGGGCAGCCGGTCCGGGTGCCCGGATTTTTTCTCGAAGCGAATCAGTACAGGCTCAAGCCAGGAAAATAAACGATGAGAATACCGGTTCAACGGCGCGGCAATGGCAAGCGATCCGGCGACTGCCAAGGCAATGGTGGCGTTCCACTCCGGCGCCAGCAGTCCCGCATGCACAACCGAGCCGGTCGTAATCAGGGCGAATTCGCTGTAGGTCATCAAGGCCAGCGACGAGATAAAGGCGGTGCGCGCACGTAATTTGGCCAGCAAAAACAGCGCAAAGAACAACAGTCCCTGCAGCGGCAAGAGTCCCAGCAAGCCGAGCGCCTGAATGATTTGATCGCGATTGGGCAAGTCGGCCAGGCCGATTTGCAGAAAAAAGGCCACCAGAAAAACTTCCTTGAGACTCCAGAGCTTATCGGAAAGATCATCGATGTGCGGGTGAGTCGCCAGCATCACGCCCGTCAGCAAGGCGCCGATATCCGGTGAAATGCCGACGCTTTCAGAGGTGACCCCGCCGGCGAGCGCCAAAGAGACGCCCATCAGCAGCCTCAGCTCATCGGTACGGCTGGCTGTGAGCAAACGATGCGCCAGCGGGCGCAGCAAAGGCAACAGCAATAAAGCCAAGGCCCAATACGAAGGCTGTCTGCCGTCGGCCAAGGCCAACAGCGCGATCGCGACGATATCCTGCAGAATCAGGATACTGAGCACATCCCGGCCATGCAAGGACGAGAGCTCGCCATTGTCGTCCAGGACCTTGATCGCGAGCACGGTACTGGAGAAAGCCAGGCTCGCCCCCAAAACCAGTCCGCCAATTGTATGCTCGCCCAGCACCAGAAAAACCAGCCCGGAAAAGCCGGTGACCACTGCCAAATGCAGGCCGCCGACGCTGACCACTTCCCGCCGCAGCAGGGAGCTCAATTTAAGCTTCAAGCCTACCGTGAACAATAATAACTCGATGCCGATTTCAGCCAGATGAGTCAAGGTTTGTGCAGACTCTACGCCCAGGGCGTGCAGCATATAGCCGGCGGCCAAATAGCCGACCAGCGGCGGAAAAGATAAACGGCTTGCGATCAGGCCGACCAGATAAGCCGTGCCGACCCAAACTAATTCTGTCATGGATGAGTTCCTGTTTTATTCAAGCAATCTATATAGTATAGAAGCGGGTGTGGGTTAGTAAGAAGCGCACAGGCTATTCTGAATTATATCGCGATGTTTTATAATCCTCATCGGCTATTTCGTACTTGGGTTACAAAAGCCCCGATCAGCATGAAGCAGAAATGGCGCAACTACAAAATGTCGCTTAACGGGGCTGGCCGATTTTTCTCGACCACCTCAATGCGGTTAACCGACTATGACAAACATGAAGCGAGACAATAATTTATCTTGGGTCCATATTCACTAAAGCCCTTACCTTCTCTTCTACTGCCGTCCACGGCAGGAAGGCGGGTTTACGAAAAACGGTAATAGTCAGAACATTTTCCTGAAACAGATAGTCCGCTTTAAATCCAAAACCTTTTATTACGCCCTGATCAGTATCGCCCAGGAAATGCACACCGTATTTTTGGGCAGTTTCCTTAGCTTTGGTAATCAGTTCATCCGGGTGATCAAAAATCTCTATCTGTATTGATTTTGGTGTTTTCATTGTATGTACCCAGAAAATAGTGATGTCATAGCAACTGTTTAGATAGGTTCTTTGCCTTGGTGTTTTCTAATTGGGCATAGTCGATGCTAAAAATGATGGCTCATAATGGATTCCGGGGAGTTAGCTGATAATCAGTTCCAACAGTGAACTTAATAACGCTTTACCGCGTTTTCTGGCGTTATGCACAAATTCAAAAAAGCCTAAATAAATGGGC
>NZ_JAZHOC010000009.1:0-18546 GCF_036553575.1 Methylobacter sp. Wu1
TGCCCATTTATTTAGGCTTTTTTGAATTTGTGCATAACGCCAGAAAACGCGGTAAAGCGTTATTAAGTTCACTGTTGGAACTGATTATCAGCTAACTCCCCGGAATCCATTATGAGCCAAGATAATTATTGTTGGTATTGATGCGTTTTGACTTAAATTACATTGTCTTATGTTTTATAGGCGCCAATAAATTAAGACAATGTAAAAATAGCTTAAGTGTAGGAATCAATCAATAGCCCAGCTACAGAAAGAAACCATATGGATTCCAGTCTATATGCAGAGAATAAATGCATCTGTTCTATTAAGTAACTCTGCTTAGGCATCTATTCAATTAGTCCTTGTCCTAGTTTTATGCCCTTAGGTGTTTCTTAGAAGACAAGTCGAGAGCCACAGGAGCTACACTTTTGTGGGAATATGTCAAGAAATTAAATTATAATATGGCGATTATTGGCAGTTAGTGCTATAGTTTCATGTTAATTAAGGCTTTTAGGTGTGGTTTATGCAAATTATTCAGGAAGCGCTCACGTTTGATGACGTTTTATTAGTGCCCGCGCACTCGACTGTGCTGCCACGAGATGTAGAAATGAAAACGCAATTGACACGTGGCATTGCGCTGAATATTCCTCTGGTTGCCGCGGCTATGGATACCGTAACAGAGGCACGACTTGCGATTGCCATCGCTCAGGAAGGCGGCATAGGCATCATTCATAAAAATATGACTGCCGAGCAGCAGGCGCTGGAAGTTAGTAACGTTAAAAAGTACGAGAGCGGAGTAATCAAAAATCCAATTACCGTTTCGCCTGATACCAGTATTCGGGACGTTATTAACTTAACGCGGGCTAAAAATATTTCCGGCGTACCGGTAGTCGATGGCGATAAGCTGGTCGGTATTGTAACGAGCCGTGATTTGCGTTTTGAAACTCGTTTTGACGAGCCGGTAACCAAGGTCATGACGCCCAAAGAACGTTTGGTTACGGTTAGTGAAAATGCCGATCGTAAAGAAGCGATTGCGTTGCTGCATGAGCATCGCATAGAAAAAGTGCTGGTCGTGAATGATGCATTTCATTTACGGGGTATGATTACCGTAAAAGATATTCAGAAAGCCAAGGATTACCCATTGGCCTGTAAAGATGAACATGAAAGGCTGCGAGTCGGCGCTGCGGTTGGCACCGGGCATGGCACTGAAGAGCGTGTGGCTGCGCTGGTGGCGGCTGGTGTCGACGTTATTGTAGTCGATACGGCGCATGGCCATTCGCAAGGCGTTTTGGACAGAGTGCGCTGGGTTAAACAGAATTATCCCGGAGTTCAGGTCATCGGGGGCAATATCGCTACTGCGGAAGCGGCGCGCGCATTGGTTGAGGCTGGCGCCGATGGCGTCAAGGTCGGTATTGGGCCGGGTTCTATTTGCACAACGCGCATTATTGCCGGCGTCGGTGTGCCGCAAATCACGGCAGTCAGTAATGTGGCCGATGCATTGAAAGGTACTGGCGTGCCTTTAATTGCAGATGGCGGTATCCGTTATTCCGGTGATGTCGCTAAAGCACTGGCTGCGGGAGCATATGCCGTGATGTTGGGCGGATTATTCGCCGGCACTGAAGAGGCGCCAGGCGAAATTGAGCTGTTTCAGGGGCGTTCTTACAAATCATATCGTGGCATGGGTTCTTTGGGGGCAATGTCTCAACAGCAAGGTTCCAGTGATCGTTATTTTCAGGAAGAAACCGAACTGGTCGAAAAACTGGTGCCGGAAGGCATTGAAGGTCGAGTGCCTTATAAAGGCAGCTTGCTGGCCGTTATTCATCAATTGCTGGGTGGTGTTCGCGCCAGCATGGGTTACACCGGCAGTCAAACTATCGCCGCACTGCATGAAAGGGCGCAATTTGTGCGTGTGACCAGTGCGGGTATGAGAGAAAGTCATGTACATGACGTGACCATTACAAAAGAAGCGCCCAATTACCGCCTCGATTAAACGCCGGCGATACAAAGATACATTGTTGGGGCTCTCAGGAGCCCCTTGTTTTTTTAAACGAATATAACTGTCGAGTTTTAACGTGAAGCAGCAACAGTCCGCGAATATCCATTCGCACAAAATCCTTATTTTAGATTTCGGCTCGCAATATACTCAATTAATCGCGCGGCGAATTCGCGAAATCGGCGTTTACTGCGAAATTTACTCCTGCGAATGCAGTGCGGAAGATGTTGAACAATTCGCGCCCAATGGCATTATCTTGTCGGGTGGTCCCGAAACGGTAACCAGCGGCGATACGCCGAGAGCGCCGCAAATCGTGTTTGATCTGGGCGTGCCTGTATTGGGTATTTGTTACGGATTGCAGACTATGACTGCGCAGCTGGGCGGCAAGGTTGAGTCTTCCGATCACAGGGAATTCGGTTATGCGCAGATCAGGGCGCGCGGCCATTCCAAATTACTGGCCGGTATAGAGGATCATGTTTCTGAGGAAGGCTATGGGTTGCTGGATGTTTGGATGAGTCATGGCGACCGTGTTGTTGACATGCCTGATGGTTTCATGCTAATTGCCAGCTCGGACGGGGCGCCTGTTGCCGGTATCGCCAATGAAGAAAAAGCGTTTTACGGTCTGCAGTTCCATCCGGAAGTCACCCACACGAAGCAGGGTGGACGCATATTGTCCCGCTTTGTGTTGGATATTTGTGGTTGCGAAGCGTTATGGACAGCCAGCAATATCATAGAAGACAGCATTCAGTCCGTGCGCGCGATGGTCGGTAGCGATCAGGTCATTTTAGGCTTGTCCGGCGGGGTGGATTCATCTGTTGTGGCGGCGTTGCTGCATAAGGCCATAGGCGATCAGTTGACCTGCGTTTTTGTCGATACCGGTCTGCTGCGTTTGCACGAAGGCGATCAAGTTATGGCGACTTTTGCCGAGCACATGGGGGTTAAAGTCATCAGAGTCAATGCGGAGCAGCGCTATCTGGACGCCTTGAACGGCGTCAGCGATCCCGAGCAGAAACGCAAGATTATCGGCAATTTGTTCATTGAAATCTTTGATGAAGAAGCGGCGAAATTAACCGATGCAAAATGGTTGGCGCAGGGCACGATTTATCCCGATGTGATTGAGTCTGCGGGTTCGAAAAGCGGCAAGGCGCACCTGATCAAATCTCATCACAATGTCGGCGGGTTGCCTGAAGATATGACCTTGAAGTTGGTCGAGCCCTTGCGGGAATTGTTCAAGGATGAGGTTAGAAAGCTGGGCCTGGAGCTGGGCCTGCCCTCAGAAATGATATTCCGTCATCCGTTTCCTGGACCCGGTTTAGGCGTCAGGATTTTAGGTGAAGTCAAAAAACAGTATGCGGACTTGTTGCGTCAGGCTGATGCTATCTTCATTGAAGAGCTGTACCGGCATGAGCTTTATGATAAAGTCAGCCAGGCCTTTGCCGTATTTCTGCCGGTCAAGTCGGTCGGCGTTATGGGCGATGGCCGTCGTTACGATTATGTCGTCGCTCTGAGGGCTGTTGAAACGATTGATTTCATGACGGCGCGTTGGGCGAATTTGCCTTACGAATTTCTTGATGTGGTTTCTCGCCGTATTATTAATGAAGTGCCAGGCATCTCGCGTGTGGCTTATGATATATCCGGCAAGCCGCCCGCAACCATTGAATGGGAATAATACAATCACAGGATGAGGCATGGATGCGCTATGCCATCAGGCTGGCGCAACGTGCCGAGCAACAGGGAGAAGTTCCGATCGGCGCTGTCATCGTTAAGGATGATCAGTGTATTGCCGAAGGCTGGAACATGCCGATAGGTATTCATGATCCGACTGCTCATGCCGAGATCATAGCTGTCCGCAGGGCTGGTATTGCGCTGGAAAATTATCGGCTCTGTGACGCTACGTTATACGTTACGTTGGAGCCTTGTGTGATGTGCATGGGCGCTATCAGCCATGCGCGCATTAAGCGGCTTGTTTTCGGAGCCTTCGATCCCAAACGGGGCGCTGTTTGCAACGCCTTGTCACTGACCGATGCAAGCTTTTTAAATCACCGGGTCAATTGGGCCGGTGGCGTGTTGGAAGAAGAATGCGGGGAATTGTTAAAGGATTTTTTTCGCGCTAGGCGTTGATATCGCTTCTGATCGGTGCGTTCCATAGCCATTATCGCAGCATGCTAAGTGTGATCGGTTGCCTGAATCTGACCTGATGTTGTCAGTATTATGATCGAAGCAACGCCAGGGCTTTGAGCTGGCGTTGCATGATGCCGCAACTCAATTAGAGTTGCGGCATCACCATTTGCTTTGCCGGTTATTTGAATGATGCTCAGATATTTTAATGCGTTAACCTGGAGATGCCGTTATCGGTATTGTTTATAAGTGTTGATCAGCGCATTAGTAGAGCCATCATGGCTTTTGATAATTTCATCATTCTGAAGCTCGGGAAGTATGGCTTTGGCTAATACTTTTCCCAATTCCACACCCATCTGGTCAAAAGAATTGATGTTCCAGATCACGCCTTGAACGAAGATTTTATGTTCATACAATGCGATCAATGAGCCCAATGTTTTGGGTGTCAGTTTCTTGAATAAAAATGCATTGGATGGCTTGTTGCCTTCAAATACTTTTGATGCGACCAGTACCGGGTCGGCCTGTTCGGACGGTGTCAGTTCCCGTTTGACCTCTTCGGCCGTTTTGCCTTTCATCAAAGCTTCAGGTTGCGCCAGGAAGTTTGAGATCAAAATGTCATGATGTTCAGGCAAATGGTAATGACTTTGTGCAGGGGCCAGGAAGTCACAAGGAATCAGTTTGGTGCCCTGGTGTATGAGCTGATAAAAAGCGTGCTGGCCATTAGTGCCGGGCTGGCCCCAGATAATCTGGCCGGTGCTGTAGTCAACCTTTTCGCCATTCATATCGATGCTTTTGCCGTTGCTTTCCATGTCGCCCTGCTGAAAGTAATCGGCTAAATAGCGTAGAGATTGGTCATAGGGCAAAATGGCGTGCGATTCGGCATTAAAGAAGTTATTATACCAGATGCCCAGCAGGCCCATGATGACAGGGATATTTTTCTCAAAAGGCGTGCTGCGGAAGTGTTCGTCAACTTCATGAGCACCCTGCAACAACTGCTCAAAATTGTCCATGCCGACATACAAGGCAATGGATAGGCCTATGCTTGACCAAAGTGAATAACGGCCGCCTACCCAATCCCAGAATTCAAACATATTGTTGGCGTCTATCCCGAACTCGGCAATTTTGTCAATATCGGTCGAAATGGCGACAAAATGCTTGGCAACGGCTTTTTGATCTTTCGCACTGTCTAGAAACCAGTTTCTTGCAGACTTTGCATTAGTCATGGTTTCGTGCGTGTTGAATTTTTTGGACGCGATAAGAAATAATGTCGTTTCAGGGGACAAGCGTTTTAACGTTTCTACAAGATCGGCCTGATCCACGTTGGAGACAAAATGGACTTTTAAGGCATCTGTGGCATAAGGTGTCAAAGCTGTCGAAGCCATTTTGGGGCCTAAGTCAGAGCCTCCGATACCAATATTGACGATGTCGGTGATGGCTTTGCCGGTATAACCCTTCCATTCGCCCGAGCGAACACTATCGCAGAAGGCGCGCATTTTAGCGAGCACCTCGTTGATCTGCGGCATGACGTCTTGCCCATCCACATAAACCGGCTTATTGCTCCGGTTACGCAGAGCGGTATGCAGAACGGCTCTGCGTTCGGTATTGTTGATAATCGCTCCGGAGAACATGGCATGGATTTTTGATTCAAGCCCAGCGTGTCTGGCAAGATCCATGAGAAGAGGCAGTGTTTCCTCTGTTATTCTGTTCTTGGAATAGTCAAAAAGAATATCGTTGAAAGTAAGAGAGAACTTATCGAAACGATGACTGTCACTTTCAAAGCTGTCGCGCAGTGAATGCTTGTGTATCTGATGATAATGGTTTTGTAAGGCTTTCCAGGCTTCTGAGGTGGTCAGAGATGACATTGTGCTGAGTTCCGGCTGAATAAAATTTAGTATAAGTCTACGAAAAGGGCCCAATGATGGCAATAGCGCTATAAGGGCATTATCATTTGGCAACATTATACTTTTATAGCACATGACTTTCCATCAATTCCTTTATTTGTATGGGGCGATATGCTAGAGTTGCAAGTTGCTATGAGCCAAGATAGAGAGCAAATACAGTTTTTATGAGCTCAAGCTACGTAAATAGGGGCGGTTGCATTTTTCCTAATAATAATAATTATTTATTTAGCAAAACTGGAAGGTAGTATGAATAGAGCACAATTGTTAAGAGGATTTGTCCTGGGATTCCTGGGGTTGTTTTTTTCTGCCTCGTTGTGGGCACACGGTGGAGCAGCTGGTACCGATACCGACCAATGTAAATTTGAATTGGAAAAGGATCATTGGATTCACTATACCGCTTATCAACCGAAAGCTTTCCCGGCCGAAGATTTTTGCGGCAACATTCCCAATACCAATACATTAACTCAGCTTGTATTTGATTATCAGGACGTCAGATACAGAAATATGGCGGTTGAGTTTGAAGTAACAAAAGAACCTGAAGGCACTCGGGTGTTTTTTCAAGAAGCTAATAAACATAAATCCGGTACTGTAGTTTTATCTTTGCCTAACGGTGTGCCAGAAGTTGGCAAGTATCTGATTCATATTACATTAGTGCCAGATCAGGGTGATAGGCTGGATGCTCACATGAGCTTTATGGCAGGCAAAGGTCAAGAAGTAAAAAGCGGTAGCATACTCTTATACGCATTCTTTGCATTTGCAGGCTTATACGTACTGTATCTGTCTCATGCAGGCTTCAAGCGTTTGATCGATGGAATATTAGCTAAGGTTAAAAGTTTTTGATCAGTAACTGATAGTCAAGATTAACAATTAGTTATTTAAAAGCCAGACCCTAAATTATCGGAACTTCCTTGATGTTTTAGGGTCTGAATATGACGTTAATGCAATTTATGGCATGGCTATCATGGATTTGCCCAAGACGGGATCAACAAAATTAAGATGCAGATAAAATTTTTTGAATGCAGAATGCCAGTCTGGCAAGATTTGATCTACCGCCTAATCTAGGTAAAGTGGATGCAGTAGTTTATGTTGAACCGGAGCCAAGACTGTCAAAAAACAGTATGCAGGATCTTTGGCAAGGGATATGCATTCAGAAATTTTTCTGACCAGTTTTTATTATTCTTTAATAAAAACTTTTGTTGATTTTTTCCAGTAAAGAGGAAACTTAGAATGGTGAAGTTGTTATCAGTGGCGATAATAAGCTTTCTTTTTTCCGTACCGGCTATGGCTGCGGAAGAGTATGAAGAGCATAACTCGCTTATGAGTCATGGCGATGGCCACTTAATGGATATGGGTGGCGGCATGGTGATGGGGCAGAATGCCGATACCCTGCCAGGCGGCTGCGAAGAAATATCTGAAACTAAGGAAATTACTGTCCGCGCCGGCCATAAATACGCTGAAAAGTTTCCAGGAAGAATGTTCGCGTTTGACACTCAGGAATTTAATTTCAAACCCTGTACCAAGCTGACGGTTCATTTTATCAATGAAGATAACATCCGCCACCAATGGATGATGCATGGTCTGCCCAAGTATTTGTATCCGAAAGGCATGTTCCATTTGGAAGTAACAGGCCCTGCAAAAATTTCCGGCACACTGATTCTTCCCCCCGGCGATAAAACTTATCTGGTGCACTGCGATATTGCCCAACATATGGAAAAAGGCATGAAAGCCCAGTTGAAAGTTGGTAAAGGCGAAGGAGATCTGCCTAGTATTCCAGGTGTAACAGATTATGCTATTCAAGATGATTACTCAGGCATTCAACCGATAACAGCCGCGGCTGTTTCTGGCAATGCGGGTGTTCAGACTGCTGCTCCAATGGCTGCAACAAAAAGTGCGCCTGCAGTCGCACCAGAGCAAAAAGACGAATCGATGATTTCAGGAATGACTGTAATTGGATTGGCGATCGGCTTACTGCTGGCGCCATTTTTGGCTCGCAAATTCAAAGGAATGAGCGCATCGGAAATAGTGGCTTATATTTTCGATTTATTGAGATCGACTGTAGAACTGATTGTAAAATTTTTGTCTGATCTGGTTAAGCTGGTCATTTCCAGCAAGAACAAGACATTACCCGGAAGTTAAATTCTGGCAATATAAAAACCCCTGTGCTTTTTGGGCTACAGGGGTTTTTTTTTGGGAGAAATTAAGTGCAAGAGATGCTGGTTGGAATAGAGGGATTATTCATTAGTGCCTTTATATCATCAACGATTGCCCCAGGCGGATCTGAGGCGGTACTGGCTTATATGGTAGCGGAAGGCAATTATCAGATTGAACAATTAGTCATTGTTGCCACTATAGGCAATACGCTGGGAGCCATGACGACATGGATTTTAGGCCTTCTGGCCGCTAAAAAATTTCCTGTGGCTACGCTATTGCCGGAAAAGAAGCGGAAAGCGCTCGATATAGTCAGAAAAAGAGGCATTTGGGCATTATTTTTTTCATGGTTGCCATTGGTTGGGGATGCTTTGTGTTTTGCTGGCGGTTGGTTGAGGCTTCCTTTATTGCCGGCTTGTTTAATCATTTTGTCGGGTAAATTTGCAAGGTACGCCGCAATTGCTTGGGTATTTATATAAGGCCATGTCATAGAAGACTTTATGACGGAGCCAAAGTTAATTTGACGAGGTAAAAAATGTTACGCCATTTCCCACCTGTTAATGGTGCATATGCGCATAAAAAACGGGATTACTTTATAGCAGCCTTTACTTTTTTTTGTGTAGCGGTCTGTTTAACGGCTGACGCTAATGCTGCGCTGGAGAAACAAAATGCGCTAGGCGTCTGCGGATGGGTGTTTTTAACAGGTTTACTGCTCGGTGAAAATAAAGAAGTCAGAATGCAGGTAATTATTGCCATCATTTTTGCCACTATAGGGGAACATTTTGCCTCGCCTTTTATGGGCGGGTACACCTATCGTTTTGGCAATGTACCGGCTTATGTGCCGCCGGGGCATGGCATGGTTTATTTGACGGCTGTGGCATTGGGGCGTTCAGGACTGTTTCTAATATATGCCAGAGAAATCGCCACATTTGTAGTGCTCGTGTGTGGTGCCTGGTCGGCCTGGGGCATCAGCGGCTATGCGGAGCAGGGTGATTATGTAGGTGCTTTGCTGTTTTGCGTTTTTCTGATTTATCTTTTCAAGGGTCGTTCACCCATGATTTATCTTGCAGCCTTTTTTATTACCACATGGTTGGAAATTATTGGCACCGCGGTTGGGACCTGGAAATGGGCGGCTATCGATCCGGTGTTGCATTTGCCGCAAGGCAATCCGCCAAGCGGCGTTGCTGCCTGGTATTGCTTAGTCGATGCGGTAGCGATGGGTGGCGCTGCACCGCTATTACGAGCGCTGAAAACGGTCGGTACGCGTATTAAACCGGATAAATCACGAGAAAGTGCTTATCAAGGAGCCAGTAACGAGTAATAAATTAGAGAGATGCTGATTGAGGAAATAAACGAATAGTTTTCGACTTGATACAAAACAGCAACTAATAAAAAAGGGCGGGTTCAAATGTATTGATCCAGTCCTTTTTCCGCCTGAATGAACTCCCGTTCATTCAGGCGCTCCATAAGCCGCTGAAAGTTTTTATCATGCTGGCTTTGATCGTTTTGCCGGTGCCACAGATGCAAGACAGGTACAGCGAATCGGCCTTCCTTGCGTTTAATGCCGTTATGTATCAGGCGAATCACCAGATCAGAATCTTCATAACCCCAGCCTTGGAAAAGTTCGTCAAAACCGTTAACCGCCATAAAATCATTTTTCCACATGGCCAAGTTACAGGTCATGGCTTTTTGCCAGCGGAGTGGATGTATCAGGCGTAACGGCCCCATGGGCAAGGATATGAGCGGAACGATTCTGTTTATTTTGCCAGTCAGCCAGCGGAAAATAAAATAAGCTTTTGATTGACTATGAAGGGGAATTTTCTCGCTCAGGACTGTTTGGGTGAAGTTTTCGGTTAAAAGCATGCGATTGCCGGGTATAAAGTAGCCCTTGGCGGCTAAGCGGCGATGGACTTTTATAAAGTCTGGAAAAACTACGCAGTCGCCATCGAGAAAAATCAGATAGTCGCCTTGGCTGCGAGCAACTGCTTTGTTTCGAATAGTGCCGGCTCTGAAGCCTTGGTCTTCATGATAGATATGCTTGATCGGTATTGAACTGCTGGAGTACCGATTCTTTATCAATTTCCGAGTTTCAAATGTTGAGCCATCATCAGCAACAAGAACTTCAAAATTCTGATCTTCTTGGCTTAACAGGCTTTGCAAACTGGCATCCAATGCTTCTGGCCAGTTATAGGTCGTGACAATGACAGAAATCAAGCTCACGTCTTTGGCTCCTTGTTCCGTTGCATATCCAGCAATTTCAGATATTTATAATAAGTGCCTTCGGCATTGGATATGGCGAGCATGAGCCCTTGCTGTCCATCCAGAAAAGCGGCCTTTAAACAGTAAGTGCGAAAAAAAGTCCAGAATCCTTTAACTATTGCCTGGAATAATGTGGTTTTTTTGCCAGCCTGGTGCAGTTTTTCAGCGCCCAGTGACGAATAACTGTTGATTTTGTGCAGGACTTCTTCAGGGTTTATAAACGCTTCATGAATCAGCGGTGTTTTTAAGCGCTGGATAGCGCCGTCGACAATAATGCGTTCATGCACCAGATCTTCGGTGAAATGCCCGTGTTCACGTTGAAATAAACGCAACACATAATCGGGCCACCATCCGCCATGCCTGATCTGTTTGCCGCAATAGCTTGAAAGACGCGGTATCTCAAAGCCACTGATATGGGCTTGGCTCATGGCCTGCTCAATTTCTTTTCTCAATTCAGGCGTCACTTGCTCGTCGGCATCGATAGACAGGATCCACGGCTGGGTTGCCTTGCTGACGGCTCGCTGTTTTTGAATGCCGAAACCCGGCCAGTCAGTCATAAACACCTTGTCAGTGTAGCGCCGGCAGATGTCGACCGTATTGTCTTCGCTGCCTGAATCCAGAACAATGATTTCATCCGCCCACGCGATAGATTCCAGGCAACGGGCAATATGCGCGGATTCGTTCTTGGTGATAATAACTACGCTGAGCATGGTTTTGTATGGGTCGGCAACGTTGCAAAGCATAGGGCTATCATAGTGATAAACCAGTGCCCTTCGGTAAAGTCGAGAATTGTGGAGTTAAAAAGACTATTGGTGGCAAGCGCTACCAATATGCCTTGCGCCAGCCATTTATATTCATTTGCCAGTTTTAACGAACATTGATATTGACTGAACAAAAAGGCTAAAAACAGCAACAGGCCGGCTATGCCGGTCTGTACGGTAATCATTAAATATTCATTATGGGGATTGTTGGACGCAATATCGGTTTTTGCCGCCACTCTACCGTACTCAACAGGATAACTGCCTGTGCCATGGCCTAGCCAAGGGTTTTCAGCGATGAGCGTCAGCGAATGTTTCCAGAAAGTTAGTCTTTGCCCCTCGGATGAGTTGGTTCCGCCGTTTTCAGAATGCAGATAATTTTGGGTTTGTGAAAAGCCCTCGTTGATGCGATTGGCTCTATCGGAACAGGTTATGAAGACTAAAAGTAGCGTGACGGTAGCAGTAATTAGCAATACTGCCTTTTTTGCAGGGAACCGCTGAATATAAAAAAGCATCATTAATAGCAGAAAAATCAACTGTCCGGTGCGGCCGGAGACGAGGAAGAATAAATTGTGAATACATAAAATAATCAAAGCAATATAGAGCAACCTGTATTTGCCTGCTTGCAAGGATTTATGTGCGCAGAAAAAGGCAAAGAAAGCCACTAAAAGGCTGTGAGTAATGCGGTTTTTAATGCAGGGGTCCATTGTCGGCTGCATATAATCGATGAAGCCGAAATAAATGGCATAAGAGCCTAATAGCGTCATAACAGACGCAATAATAAAAGCGTTCCATGCCCATTGTCTGGTGGATTCGGACTGAAAAAATGGCGGCAGGATGATCAGCAACAAAAGCTCACGATATTTGCTGAGCGTGGAAAAGGCATTTTCAGGCGAGTTTGTGCTGTAAGTGACGCCAAAAGCTAAATAAAAAAACAATAATAATGCAAACAGAGCCAGCGGATTTTGCGTTACAAAGATTGGCAAGGACATAAATTGAGCCGAGCTGATCCACAACAGCAACAATGCCGCGGAAAATACAACAGTTAAGGCGGTAGAAAAAGGCAGGGTTAAAATCAGCAGAATGACGATATAGCTGCCAATGCCGATCATTAATGGCTGAGATTGGATATACTGTTTTTTAAAGGACATGGGTTGTTTTCTGCTGTTGGCGTTGCTCTTGATTCAATATTAGCCGGATGGTTTTCTTGATGGTTTCCGGACTGATATTTTCCAGGCATGCGCTGCGGCTTTGTCGATTTCGGTCACAGCCTTCCTGATGGCAGGGTACACAATCGGCAATGCCTTGAATTAAATAAATATTGTTGACTTGCTGATCGCCTAGTTTCCGGAACGGATTTTCGTCGCTATCATAATTGGTGGGCCAAGGGGCCCATTTGACAGGATTGGTCGGACCGTATAACGCAATGACCGGAACGCCCATGGCTGCGGCCAGATGGGTTATGCCCGTGTCGGGACCGATGTATAATTTTGCCTTACTGATAATATCGGCAAGCTGCGATATAGTAGTTTTACCGGCCAAGTTCAAGACCTCAGGCGATAATTGCCGATGAATTTCGTTTACGTAATCAATTTCTTCCGGCGCGGGGCCGCCTGATAGCACTACCTTTAAACCTGAATCCTGAAGAAATTGCGCAGTTTCAATCCAGCCATTGATCGTCCATCGTTTATAATGCCACATCGGATAGGCATGAAGAACAGCATAGGCCGAGTGGTCAGAGAGAGCGGGAAGCGCCTGATCGCCAGTTGGTTGCGGAGAAACCAGCGTATAATTTCTGGCGATGCCTAGGAGATCCGCCAGTTTTAAGAGTTGTAGCACGGTGTGCGTATTTTCATCATCAAATTCAGTCCAATATTGAACCAAATAGCGTTTCCATGCTCCTTTTTGATTTTTTTTCGGCACCACAGCGACACGCGTAGGTGCAGCTAACAATCCATAAATGAAAGGGCGATCCCCTGTCTGTGTAATGACTGCCAGGCTGTATCTCCTAAATAATTGCGAAACAAGATGTTGGTAATCAGCGCGTGTTGGACGTAAAGGCGTGGTTATTATCCGGTTGATATCTGGGTTTCCTTGTAAGATAGCGGCCGTGTTGTCAAATACCAAAACATCTATTTGCGCCTGTGGATAGGCTTTATGAAGTGAGCGTACTAAGGGCGTTATCAGCAACACATCGCCAAGATGGCGTAAGGCAATGACCAATATTCTGGAAGGAGGAGCTAGCGATGGATGTTTCTTCATTCAGTGTATGCAATTTTTAATCTCATAACAATACCGCGATATTTTACAGTCTTGCTATGGAATGTATAGCTTGTGTTCCAGAGGCGAAACAGTCTGATAAAAGCATCAGATGGGAGGCTATTACAGTCTTTTTCGTTAAAGAATGGTAATATTTTACTCATTTAAACATGAGTTACTACTGCCAAAGCATGTGAGTGGTATGAATTATATAAAAGTATGAAAAAAGAATCTGAAGCGAGTATACAAATATACAAGCGATTATTGACTTATGTAAAACCGCACCGTGGTTTTTTTGCAATCAGTATTCTGGGTTTTCTGATTTACTCGGCTACTCAGCCATTATTCGCGTCATTGATCAAGCATATTATTGACACGCTGCAAACCGAAGTGCGTGAGGGCATGTATTATTTGCCGTTGCTGTTTAGCGGCTTGATTGTGGTGCGAGGACTGGGGGCTTATCTGGGCAATTATTTTCTGGCCAAAGTATCCTGTAACGTCGTGCATGCACTAAGATGCGAAATTTTTGATCATTATACGCGTTTGCCCACTGCTTATTTCGACGCGAACAATAGCGGTTATATGATTGCAAGAATCTCTAATAACGTCGGTGAGGTTACCAAGGCGACTACCGATGCGGTACGGACTTTCGTCAGGGAGGGGTTGACCGCTGTAGGTTTATTGGGATATCTGTTCTATTCAAACTGGATGTTGTCGATGGTCTTTGTCGCCATAACACCGATTATTGCGGTGCTGGTGAGTTACGTCAGTAAGCGATTACGCAACATCAGCAAGAAAATCCAGCAATCGGTGGGCGATATAACGCATATTACGTCCGAACTGGTAGGCGGCCATCGAATCGTGCGCAGCTATGGCGGCGAGGATTATGAGCGTCGGCGATTTATGAAGAGCAGCCTGGATAATCGGCGGCAATCGCTAAAGCTCTCCACGACACAGGCCGTGCATAATCCGATCATACAGCTCATCATTGCCGTAGCATTGTCCGGTTTGATGTATATGGCGCTGTTTTTTATGGAGCAGTCCAGCACAGGCGAATTTTTAGGCTATCTGACCGCGGCATTTCTGCTGCCCAGACCTGTCAGACAGTTAACGGAGGTTAATGGCGATATCCAGAAAGGTATTGCGGCGGCTGAATCCCTGTTCGATGTTCTGGATGAGCCAACAGAGCAGAATGATGGCATTTATCAAATAGATAAATGCAAAGGCAAGCTGGAGTTCAAGAACGTATCTTTTAAATATCCCGGAGCTACTGAGCTCGCTCTAAGGAACATCAGTTTCAAAGCGGATCCGGGGCAGACTATAGCACTAGTCGGCGCTTCCGGCGGCGGTAAAAGCACGCTGGCTAATCTGGTTTCCCGTTTTTATACGCATAAGACAGGCGAAATATTGCTCGATGGCGTTGAAATCAATACCTATGAACTAGCGAATTTAAGAAAACACCTGGCATTGGTTAATCAACAGGTCACCTTATTCAATGATACGATAGCCAATAATATAGCTTACGGCGCACTGGCAAACGCCGACAGAAAAGACATTATTGCCGCTGCAACCGATGCTTATGCAATGGAATTCATTAGCAAGCTGGAGCTGGGGTTTGATACCGAAATAGGTGAAAACGGCGTCAAATTGTCGGGTGGGCAAAGGCAACGATTAGCATTGGCAAGAGCGTTGCTGAAAGATGCGCCAGTCTTGATACTGGATGAGGCAACGTCGGCGCTGGATACCGAATCGGAGCGCTTTATACAGGCGGCCCTGCAAATAGTCATGCGCAATCGGACAACACTGGTGATAGCTCATAGACTATCAACCATAGAAAATGCGGATATGATTCTGGTTATCGATCATGGTCAAATCGTGGAAAGAGGTACGCATCAGGAACTCATTAAAAAAAATGGGGCTTATGCTCGCTTGCATCAGATGCAGCACAGGAATGACCGGAAACAAGCGGTTGTCAATTAATTGCCTATCAATTCGTTTTGAATAAAAACACTTTGTTTTAGCACGGCTAAAAAAGCCTTTTGAAACTATGGGGATACTATTTTGAAAGCATTTATTTCTGAGCTTGAAGAGCACAGAGAAATGATGACGCGCTTGGCCGACTGTTCCGAGAAAATAGAAGCAGCCGGAGAGCTATTGATCGAGACGCTGAAGCAGGGCGGAAAGATATTATTATGCGGTAATGGCGGCAGTGCTGCAGATTGTCAGCATATTGCAGCTGAATTGGTTGTCAGGTATGAAAAAAAACGGCGGGCGCTGGCAGCGATCGCTTTGACGACAGACAGTTCTATTTTAACGGCTCATACCAATGACTTTGAGTTTGAAACGGTTTTCTCGCGTCAGGTGGAAGCCCTCGCCAATGAAAAAGATTGTTTGGTAGCTATCTCCACATCGGGCCGAAGCAAGAATATTCTGAAAGCAGTTGAGGTTGCTAAATCGAAAGGCATGGCAGTGGTCGGTTTAACGGGCGGTGAAGGCGGAGAGTTGCATCATCAGGCTACACTCTCAATCATTGTGCCTTCCGCGGTAACAGCAAGAATTCAGGAAGCGCATATATTGATAGGTCACTGGTGGTGCAGTGTGATTGAGGAGGCAACAGATGTTGGTAGCGGCGTCTAAGTTTAAACAGGCTCATATTGTTGTCGTAGGCGATGTCATGCTGGATCGCTACTGGTCAGGACTAGCCGGTCGGATTTCGCCTGAAGCGCCTGTGCCGGTGGTTCGGGTCAAAGATATTGAAGATCGTATCGGTGGAGCCGGTAACGTAGCGGTGAATATCGCCAGACTAGGTGGCCAGGTGACATTATTGGGCGTCATTGGTGATGATGCCGAGGGCCAGATTCTTCAGAAGTTGTTGGAAGCAGAAGGCGTCGCATGCGACTTCATTGTTGAGCCCAACATGCGTAGTATCTGTAAATTGCGGATTATGGCCCAGCATCAGCAACTGCTCCGGCTTGATTTCGAAGAAACGCCGCTGCCGGTTAACAAAGAAGCCTTGTTAGCACGGCTTGCGCAGTATCTGCCTAAAAGTGATGCGGTCGTTTTCTCCGATTACGGCAAAGGTACATTGGCCCATGTTTCGGAATACATAGCCCATGCTAGGCAGGCCGGAGTTAAGGTTCTGGTCGATCCCAAAGGGGTTGATTATGGACGTTATGCTCAGGCCGATATCATAACGCCAAATCTTTCTGAATTGCAGGCCGTAGTGGGGGCTTGCGGAGACGAAAACAGCCTAATTGAAAGAGGTCGATTGCTGTTACGGCAATATCAAATCGATACGCTATTGCTGACACGCGGTGAAGCCGGCATGACGTTGATACAAGATGCTCATGCGCATTCCCTTCCGGCTCAAGCCAAGGATGTGTTTGACGTAACTGGTGCAGGCGATACGGTTATTGCGGTAATGGCTTTAGGCGTAGCGATTGGTAAAACACTGCATGATGCGATGTATTTGGCCAATTTGGCCGGCGGCATTGTAGTCGGTAAGCTCGGTACCTCAACTGTTTCTCTGCTGGAATTAATGCAGGCTACGCGCAGCGATCGGGATTCACAATACGGTGTCGTTTCTGAAGACGAATTAGCTCAGATTATCGCTAAGGCAAAAGCCAATGGCGAACGAATCATTATGACTAACGGCTGTTTCGATTTACTGCATGCCGGGCATGTCACTTATCTGGAGCAGGCCAGAGCTTTGGGTGATAGGTTGATTGTCGCGGTTAATTCTGATGCGTCAGTCAGACAGCTTAAAGGTAATTCACGTCCGATTAATGGTCTTCAGCAGCGTATGCTGGTGCTTGCGGCATTGGCCTGTGTGGATTGGGTAGTGTCGTTCGAAGAGGAAACGCCAGAGCGCCTATATTGCAGGTTATTACCTGATGTCATCGTCAAAGGCGGCGATTATCGGCCCGAGCAAGTCGCCGGCAGTGATTGCGTTATACAAGCGGGGGGCGAAGTGAAAATTTTACAGTTTGTTGATGGTCAGTCGACAACGTCCATGATCAAGAAAGCGAGGGGAGAAGAATGATTGTTGTTACCGGAGGCGCTGGATTTATCGGCAGTAATCTTGTTCGAGCCTTAAACGAGCGTGACGAGCGCAATATATTGCTGGTCGATCATCTGGTTAACGGCCGGAAAGTGCATAATATTGCTGATCTGGATATCGCCGATTACATGGATAAAGCTCAATTCATAGAGAAAATTGAATCGCCGGCTTTTCTAAACGATGTGCGCGCCGTTTTTCATCAGGGGGCTTGTTCTTCGACAACAGAATGGGACGGGCAATTCGTTATGACGAATAATTATGATTATTCAAAACGCTTGTTGCATTGGTGTATCGCAAAAAATGCAGCGTTTATATATGCATCATCTGCTTCAGTTTATGGTAATGGCGAGCACGGCTTTCGCGTCGATCGCAAATGCGAACATCCGATCAATATGTATGCCTATTCAAAATTTCAATTTGATCAATATGTTCGTCAGCTATTGCCAAATACGAAGAGCCAGATTGTCGGATTCCGGTACTTCAATGTCTACGGCCCAAGAGAACAGCATAAAGGCTCAATGAGCAGCACGGCATTTCATTTTAATCGTCAGATTATAGAGCAAAAGCGAGCCAAGCTATTTGCGGGTTGTGATGGCCTGGCTGACGGCGAGCAGAAACGAGACTTTGTCTACGTCGATGACGTGGTAGATGTTAACTTGTGGTTCTTGGATCACCCTGATCAGCATGGTATCTATAATATCGGAACCGGGCAGGCCGAAACTTTCAACACCGTTGCTCGAGCGGTTATCGATTGGCATAAAGAAGGTGATATTGAATATATTTCTTTTCCTGAGCATTTAAAAGGCGCTTATCAAAGTTATACCCAGGCGGATATTTCAGGCTTAAGACGAGCGGGTTATACCAAGGAATTTCTTAGCGTTAAAGAAGGTGTTGCCAGATATTTAAACTGGTTAAATTCTGCAGACAATAAAATATCTTTCTGAAGAAGATTATTGCTTGACGAATGAAAAAAAGCCGGTAGAATACGCCTCTTCCTTCGGGGCAGACGCCTCGGCAGGGCTTCAGGGAAGGCAAGCAAAGTCGACAGGGTGTTGACAAACGGGTCAGATCGGT
>NZ_JAZHOC010000036.1:0-93151 GCF_036553575.1 Methylobacter sp. Wu1
TTGGCGTTGTCTAATAGTTGAGGTAAGGTAATCATCCGTCCTATATGGCGATACTGAACCTCAAATTCAAGGAGTCAACAATGCTTGGGTATCTCCCCGGAATCCAATAAGAGCCATTATCTTTACATTTTTATGAAAATATTAACTCAATCTAAAAGTTTACTGCTAGGCTGCGCAATTGCACTCACTTCTATTGCCGCCAATGCGGCAGAGCCAGTGGACATTTGTCCGGATGCGGCATCCAGAACGTTTATTCATAATCAATTAGAAACATTATTGAAACAAGTTCAAGCGTCATCTGATAAGAATGGTGGCTTCGGTTTCAATATGTGGGCAACGGTTGTCAATCGGGCCGGTGTAGTCTGCGCGGTAGCTAAATCCGGTGCCGATAGTGGTGAACAATGGCCGGGCAGCCGTGTCATTTCGGCACAAAAAGCTAATACAGCCAACAGTTTCAGTCTCCCTGACTTTGCCTTATCAACAGCCAATCTGTATTCTGCTGTACAACCAGGAGGCACTCTATTTGGCTTGCAAGAAAGCAACCCAGTCGACACAAGCGTCGCCTATGCTGGAGATGCTGCAGCTTACGGCACAGCCAATGATCCCATGGTCGGCAAGAAAATTGGCGGCGTCAATGTGTTTGGCGGCGGCTTACCACTGTATGATGTCAACGGAGCACTCTTAGGCGCAGTTGGCGTAAGTGGCGACTCCTCATGCGCGGATCACAACATCGCTTGGCGCATGCGCCAAGACGCTAACATGGACCATGTCCCAGGAGGCGTAACTGCAAACAAGGATGACAATATCATTTACGACATTGATCCCACCACTTCCAAGAGTAAAGACGGCTGGGGCCATCCTTCTTGCAGCAATGCAGCCAAAACAATCGCCGAAGGCTTTGCCAAAGCGGGTTCAGGCTCCTAAAACAAGCGTCGCTCCATACGCAAAAAAGCCGCCTTCCAGCGGCTTTTTTCATGCAATAAATGAAATATGGAAATTGATGAATAACCTCTAGCAACAAGGCTGCCGCAATCCTTTGACTTAGCAATTCCATGGTTTAAGTTAAAATAAGTTTGGCCGCCATTAAAAAAATCAAGATAGAAAAATAGCGCTTCAGCTTCTGCGCCGGCAGCCGATAAGCCAGTTTGGCGCCAATCGGAGCCGTAAGGGAACTGCCCAGGCTGATGCCTAAAAAAGCAGGCAGATAGACATAGCCCAGGCTCCATCCCGGCAACTGAACTTGATTCCAGCCCAATGCCGCATAACTGATAGTGCCCGCCACAGCTATCGGCAAACCACAGGCGCTTGATATCGCCACCGCATTACGCATGGCATATCGGCAGCGCACCAAATAAGGCACGGTTAGCGTCCCCCCGCCTATTCCCACTATGGACGACATCAAGCCGATCAGGTTCGCCACGATAAAATCCAACACTTTAGACTCCTTGACCGCTCCGGGTTCCGGCATTATCTGAAAAGCCATCTGCACACCGACATAAAGTAAAAATACAATAAAGATGTAACGCAATACATCAGCGTCTATATGGTTTGCTACTACAGCTCCGAGCGTTGCCCCGACCATAATGCCTGGCGCAAGCCTGAGCACTTTTCTCCACATCACAGATCCTAAGCGATGATGCGCCAGCACAGAAGCCATTGAGGTAACAATTATCGTCGCCAACGAGGTTGCCACTGACATTATCATAACCAGATCGGAAACCATACCGTACATTGTAAATAGCAAAACCAGAACAGGGACAATGACTACTCCTCCGCCAATGCCGAAAAGACCGGCCAGCAATCCTGAAACCATCCCCAATATCACGCTCAACAAAAAAAATATCATTATTGCCCTCTATAAATAACCGCTAACGCGCGGCAGCCACCGATTATGTTATTCTAAGTCCGACACTAATAAAGCGCCCGTATAACTCGATGAAAACATTTCTGGTAGGTGGTGCCGTACGCGACAAACTACTCAACTATCCAGTCAAGGAAAAGGATTGGGTTGTCATCGGCGAGACACCTGAATCAATGGTAAAAAAAGGCTTTCGCCCGGTAGGCAAGGATTTTCCGGTATTTCTGCATCCGGAAAACGGTGAAGAATATGCGTTAGCCAGAACCGAAAGAAAAACCGCTCCAGGCTATAAGGGATTTGTCGTGCATGCCTCTCCTGATGTAACTCTGAAACAGGACTTATTGCGCCGTGATTTGACGATTAATGCGATCGCGATGACGCCGCAAGGCGAAATCATCGATCCGTATGGCGGCAAAAACGATATTGAAAATCGCATTTTCCGCCATATCTCGCCGGCCTTTGCCGAAGACCCTGTACGCATACTGCGCGTGGCCCGATTTGCAGCCCGATACAGCCATCTCGGCTTCAAACTGGCTGAAGAAACCCGGGAGTTGATGCGGCAAATGGTGACGGCCGGCGAAGTCGATCACCTCGTGCCGGAGCGTGTCTGGGCGGAGCTATTCAAAGCGCTTAACGAAAAATCACCGTCCGCTTTTTTCTATACGCTAAAAGACTGCTCCGCACTGGAGAGAATTTTTCCTGAAATTCATGACCTGTTCGGCGTGCCTCAACCGGAAAAGCATCACCCTGAAATCGATACCGGCGTGCACGTCATGCTTTGTCTGGAACAAGCCGCGGTGTTATCTTCGAGCCCTGAAGTCAGATTTGCGGCTCTGATGCATGATCTCGGCAAGGCCGTATCGCCCAAAGAAAATTGGCCGCATCATTATAATCACGAAAAAAACGGCCTGCCCATATTGGAAAATTTATGTGCCCGTCTACGCGTGCCTAATTCATTCAAATCGCTGGCCATGCTGGTTATGCGCCATCACACGCACTGTCACCGAGTCTTTGAATTACGCCCTTCGACCTTAACCGACATGTTGATGGCTTTAGGCGCCTTTAAACCGACCAATAATACATTGGACCATTTCCTGCTGGCTTGTGCGGCCGATGCCAAAGGCCGCATAAATCATGAGAACAATCCTTATCCTCAGGCAGACTATATAAAAGGCGCCGCCAAGGCCGCCGCCTCGGTGGATACCTCGGCAATATTAAAGAGCAAACTTCAAGGCGCGGAAATCGGCGAAGCCATACGCCGCCTAAGAATTAGGGCCGTTGCCGAATTTATTGCGGTTGAATAATGCACTCAATCGAATTATAGTAAAAATTTTACTGACTAAATCATACGCCATGCCTTCATTTGACATTGTTTCCGAATTTGACAAACACGAAGTTACAAATGCCGTTGATCAGGCCAATAAAGAGATCAGCACGCGTTTTGATTTCAAAGGCACAGATTCAAGCTTTGAATTAAATGATGACAAGATATCCATGATTTCTGAATCCTCGTTTCAGTTGCAGCAAATGTTCAGCATTCTCTGCTCCAAACTCACCCGGCGAGGCATAGACATTGCTTGCATGGATGTCGCCGATCCTAAACCTAGCGGCAAAGGCATGCGCCAGGAAATCACACTGAAGCAGGGACTGGATACGACATTAGCAAAAAAGATCGTTAAATTGATCAAGGACAAAAAACTGAAAGTCCAGGCAGCTATCCAAGGCGATCAGGTCAGAGTGACCGGCAAGAAAAGGGATGACCTGCAGGAAGTAATTCAGATGATCAGGGATGAAAAAATCGACATGCCGCTGCAATTCACCAATTTCAGGGATTGATGAATGCGGGCTTGTTAATCCAGCGGTAAACAAGATATCCGGATATTGCCAGGCCGAGCCAGCCTATCACCAGAGGCCCGATCAAACCATCATAATACCTGTTGACCAGATAAAGATACTCCGAGCTGAAATTGGTGTTGAACAGGCTCTTGCTCATCTTTATCTGCCAGACCCAACTGGTATGGCAGCCGATACACAAACCCAGGCTGGCTTTGAACTCCGTCCGGAGGATACCCAAGAAAATACCGACCATAACCAGAGCCCAGAACGCCGACAGAACATCCGGATTCAACAGATTGGCGAACGCCTCTCCCAGCAGTTTAAACCCACTCAATAGCGTCAGCTCTTGGTATGGGATATTAGTGTCGCTATCCAGAAAATGCAGCACCGCGTAATAGATAGCGCTGATCACAATGGCGGCTATGACAGACATTTTGCGCTTCAACCCCATTAACAGTACGCCTCGAAACAAAGGCTCCTCAACCCAGGAGATAATCAGCGCCAACAACAATGACAGCGCCATTTTTTTTGCCAGCAGCGAAATTGTCCAAACATGACTCTGATCGACAACATTGACGCCGAGTCCATACAGCACGATAACAACCGGCATTAAGGTTACAAAGCCGAGCCCAAAGCCCTGCAGCATCTGCTTAAAAAAAACAGCCTTGCCGGCGAAACCGATATCTGCTTTTTTGAATCTGAAATAGGCCATGACCGGAAAAATACTCAGCACCAGAAAGAGTTGTGCCGACTTCTTGATTATTTTGCTTAACGGGAACTGATCGCCGATGCCCAGAGCGATAAAATAACCGACCAGGCAGGCTATAAAAATAGCCCCTAGCAGAACCAGCAGCGGCACAAGGGCGTAATAAATAGACTTGATCATTTCCAACTTCCGAAATCGCCCCACAGCATCTGCACAGCCGATAATGCGGCCAATGAAGCCGTTTCTGTTCTTAGTATCCGACTGCCTAATCGCACCGGAATAAAGCCCGCCGCTTTCGCAAACTCCCGCTCCTGATCAGAAAAGCCCCCTTCGGGTCCGGACAGCAGCGTGACCTTCATGTCTTCGGGTTTTAAATCAGCTAAAGATGCTTCGGCGTAGGGATCCAGAAAAACCTTCAAACCGCTCTGTTGATCCACCCAATTCGATAAATGCTCAATCTCGGCCAGTTCAGGCAGCAACGTTCTGCCGCTTTGCTCGGCAGCATGCTGCACTATTTTTTGCCAATGCTGCAGGCGCTGCTGTTTTTTCTCGCCTTTAAACTGCACGACGCAACGTTCGGTCAGCAGCGGCGTCATGACATTAACACCGAGCTCAACGGCCTTTTGTACCGCAAGATCCATTCTATCGCCGCGCGAAATACCTAACCCGAACGTTACCGTTAACGGCGATTCGACAGTGCGGTCCAGCCATTGCTGCACATCGATCAGTACCTGCTTGCGGCTGACTTCGACCAGCGTGCATATATAATCGCCGCCGCTGCCGTTAAACAAAATGATCTGCAAATCTTTTTTCAGCCGCAGAACCGTCCTGACGTAATGAGCACTGTCCTCATCAAGTATTATTTGCCGGCCTTCGGCCAGATCTGCGGGCACATATAATCGTGAAATACGCATGTTTAATCCTGAACAGCTAGTTGTATGCCAGCCCAGGCCACATCCGCTATCAGCCGAATTTCATCCTCGGTCACCACATAAGGCGGCATAAAATAGATGACATTGCCCAGCGGCCTCAATAAGACGCCTTTGGATAAGGCATACTGATAAACCCGTAAGCCGCGGCGCTCCTGCCAGGGATAGGGCTCTCGCGTCTGCTTGTTTTTGACCAGCTCGATAGCCAGTATCATGCCGGTCTGCCTGACTTCCGCCACCTGCGGATGCCCGCTAAAGCGCGCTGCCGCCTTAGCCATTGCCTCAGCCAGTTTTTTATTTTTCTCTATGATATTTTGCTGCTGGAAAATCGCTATGGTTGCCAAGCTGGCCGCGCATGCCAGGGCATTGCCGGTATAACTATGGGAATGCAAAAAAGCCGTCAATTTCTGATAATCATCATAAAAGGCCTGATAGATCTGATCGGTAGTCAAAACGGCCGACAAGGGCAGATATCCGCCGGTCAAGCCCTTGGACAGACAGATAAAGTCCGGCGTGATTGCCGCCTGTTCACAGGCGAACAGAGACCCGGTCCGGCCAAATCCGACCGCTATTTCATCGGCAATCAGATGCACATTGTATTTATTGCAGGCTTCACGCAGCAGTTTCAGGTAGACGGGATCATACATGCGCATGTTGCCGGCGCACTGCACCAAAGGCTCGACAATGACTGCACAGGTTGTATCGGCATGCCGTGCGAGTGTCGCCTCCATGAGCGAGAACCGGCGGATGCAGTAATTCTCCCAGGATTCGCCGGGCTCCCGATAATAGCAATCCGGTCCCGGAACCGTAATGACGTCCATCAGCAATGGGCCATACGTTTCCTTATAGAGCGCTACATTACCGACAGCCAGAGCGCCCAGGGTTTCGCCGTGATAGCTGTTTTCCAGCGTGATGAATTTAGTCTTTTGAGTCTGCCCGAGATTACGCCAATAGTGGAAGCTCATTTTGAGCGCCACTTCTACGGCTGAGGAACCGTTATCGGCATAGAAACACCAGTTAAGTCCTCGGGGCGTGATCTCGACCAGCTTTTCCGCCAGACTGACGGCCGCTTCATGCGTGAAGCCGGCAAGAATCACATGCTCCAGCGTATCAAGCTGCTCTTTTATCGCGTCATTGATGGCAGGATTGGCATGCCCGAATAGATTGACCCACCAGGAACTGATCGCATCCAGGTAACGATTGCCTTCAAAATCTTCCAGCCAGACGCCGCTGCCCTTTTTTATCGGGATAATCGGGAACGCTTCATGGTCCTTCATTTGAGTGCATGGATGCCATAAAACCGACAAATCGCGATCGGAAACTACTCGGTTAGTCATGAACGGAGGCAGGCAGAGCCTTATTCAGTCCGCTGCCCAATATGCAGATTTTCGCAGATGGTCAATGTCGGTCCGGCCTGATTCATCGTATAAAAATGCAGTCCCGGCGCACCACTTTCAAGCAAGCGCCCGCAAAGCGCCGTCACCACATCAATGCCGAAAGCCTGTATGGCCTTGCGATCATCGCCGAAACACTCCAGCCGCTTTCTCATCCAGCGCGGAATATCGGCACCGCACATCTCTGAAAACCTGAATAATTGCGAATAATTGGTAATCGGCATGATGCCGGGCACGATGGGAATATCGATACCGTTTTTTTCGCACTGATCAATAAAATAAAAATAGGCTTCGGCGTTATAAAAATACTGCGTAATAGCGGCGTTGGCGCCGGCTTCGACTTTGCGCTTGAAATTCTTGAAATCCTGGTCGCCGTTCACAGCCTGAGGATGCACTTCAGGATAAGCAGCCACATGAATTTGAAAATGATCCCCGGTTTCCTGCCGGATAAATTCCACCAGTTCGTTAGCATACCGGAATTCACCGGCTGACAACATTCCGGATGGCAGATCACCTCTCAAGGCTACGATTTTTGATATGCCATGATCCTGGTAACGTTTGAGGATTTCGCGGATATTCTCTCTGGTCGATGCCACACAGGATAAATGCGGTGCTGCAGCAATTCCTTTAGATTGAATCTCGATAACTGACTCGAAGGTTTTTTCGCGAGTTGAACCGCCAGCGCCGAAGGTGACTGAAAAAAAGTCCGGATTGAGCTTGGCCAGTTTGCTATGCACCACCTGTAGGTTTGCGGCGCCTTCTTCTGATTTGGGCGGATAAAACTCAAAACTGAACAGCTGTGGATGCTTTTTCTGTGATTGCATTTTTATTTGAAAGGGAAATGTAAAAACCTGCTTTGGATGTTCCGATACTTATACTATAGCGGAACGGGTTTGCCAATACTGACAAACCCGTCTACTTGATCAGTAACGGTAATGATCGGCTTTATACGGGCCGTCAACAGAGACGCTGATGTATCTGGCCTGCTCGTCAGTCAAGCGGGTCAATTTGACGCCCAGCTGCTTCAGATGCGCAGCCGCCACTTTTTCATCGAGTTTCTTGGGCAGAATATAAACCTTGTTTTCATACTGATCTGCATTCTTCCAAAGCTCTATCTGAGCCAGAACCTGGTTGCAGAATGAATTGGACATCACAAAGCTCGGATGACCCGTCGCGCAGCCCAGGTTCACCAATCGCCCTTCCGCCAGCACGATCAATCGCTTGCCATCAGGGAAAATGACATGATCAACCTGTGGTTTAATGTTTTCCCATGTGTATTGGCGCAATGAGGCGATATCAATCTCGGAATCGAAATGACCAATATTACAGACGATAGCCTGGTCTTTCATCGCAGCCATATGACTATGCGTAATAACATTGACGTTACCAGTTGCAGTCACAAAAATATTGGCAACAGGTGCGGCGTCTTCCATGGTTACGACACGATAACCTTCCATCGCCGCTTGCAATGCACAAATCGGGTCAATTTCAGTTACCCAAACCGTCGCGCCCAAGCCACGCAGCGATTGCGCACAGCCTTTGCCGACATCGCCATAACCGCAAACAACGGCGATTTTGCCAGCCACCATCACATCCGTAGCGCGCTTGATGCCATCGACCAATGATTCGCGGCAACCGTACAGGTTGTCGAATTTTGACTTGGTCACCGAATCATTGACATTGAATGCCGGCACTTTCAGCGTGCCTTTGGACACCATTTCATAAAGCCGCAATACACCGGTTGTTGTCTCTTCCGATAGGCCTTTCACGCCTGACATTAATTCAGGGTATTTTTCGTGCATCATGAGAGTCAAATCACCGCCGTCATCCAAAATCATATTGGGACGCCAGCCGTTAGGCCCTTCAATAGTCTGCTCAATACACCATTCAAATTCGGCTTCCGTTTCGCCTTTCCAGGCAAAAACAGGAATACCGGCCACGGCTATTGCTGCTGCGGCATGATCTTGGGTGGAAAAAATATTACAGGATGACCAGCGGACTTCCGCACCCAATGCAATCAAGGTTTCAATCAATACCGCCGTTTGAATGGTCATATGCAAACAGCCGGCGATGCGCGCACCTTTTAGCGGTTGTTCCAGACCGTATTCTTCCCGCAATGCCATCAAGCCCGGCATTTCCGTTTCAGCAATGTTGATTTCTTTGCGACCCCATTCTGCCAAAGCGATATCGGCAACTTTATAATCTGGTAAGCTCATCGTTTCCTGCCTGTATTTTATAAGATTAAAGCCCGGCCGCTTCTCTCAAAGCGTCCACTTTATCGGTTCTTTCCCAAGTAAAACTCTCTTCCGTGCGACCAAAGTGTCCATAGGACGCCGTCGGTTGATAAATAGGACGCATCAGGTCGAGCTGGGCAATCAAACCTTTCGGTCTCAGGTCGAAATTGTCGCGGATAATCTGTACCAATCGATCTTCACTGATTTTGCCAGTGCCGAATGTTTCAACGCTGATAGAAGTCGGCTCGGCCACGCCAATCGCATAAGATACCTGAATTTCGCAACGATCGGCCAACTCAGCCGCGACGATGTTTTTTGCCACGTACCGGCCCATATAAGCCGCAGAACGATCAACTTTTGACGGATCTTTACCTGAGAACGCACCGCCGCCGTGTCTCGCCATACCGCCATAAGTATCAACAATAATTTTACGGCCTGTCAGGCCGCAATCGCCGACAGGACCGCCGATAATGAACTGTCCGGTTGGATTGATAAAATATTTGGTGTCTTTATGCAGCCATTCCTTAGGCAACGTGTGCAGGATAATTTCATCCATGACCGCTTCATGCAGTTGTTTTGCACCGATTTCAGGTGAATGCTGAGTCGACAAGACAACCGCGTCTATGGCAACCGGCTTGTTATTTTCGTAGCGGAATGTAATCTGGCTTTTTGCATCGGGGCGCAGCCAAGGCAATGTTTTGTTTTTACGGACTTCAGCCTGGCGTTTTACCAGCAGATGCGCATAAGTAATAGGCGCCGGCATCAAAACATCAGTTTCATTGCTGGCATAACCGAACATCAAGCCCTGATCGCCCGCACCCTGTTCATGATCGCCGGACTCATCAACGCCCATCGCAATATCAGGAGACTGTTTGCCGATTGCATTCAGAACAGCACAGCTTTGACCATCAAAGCCGATATCGCCGTGATCGTAACCGATTCCGCAAACCACTTTACGCACCAGCTCTTCGGTATCAACCCAGGCATCCGTGGTAACTTCACCGGCCAAAACGACCATGCCGGTTTTTACCAATGTTTCACAAGCAACCCGAGCCTTAGGATCCTGCACTAATATTGCATCCAATACCGCATCTGAAATTTGATCCGCAACCTTATCCGGATGCCCTTCTGAAACTGACTCTGATGTAAAAATGAAATTATTGCTCACGATGCTGCCTTCTAAAAATATAAAACCCAGATAGACAAAAGGCTGCCGAGGCAGCCTTTTACATTTGTGGTGGGCCCTGTAGGACTTGAACCTACGACCTGCCGATTATGAGTCGGAAGCTCTGACCAACTGAGCTAAGGGCCCTCTAACTGTTAACTATTCGCCATCCAAAAAGCATCTCAACTGCTCTGACCTTGATGGATGCCTGAGCTTTCTCAACGCCTTGGCTTCAATCTGACGAATTCTTTCACGCGTCACATCAAACTGTTTGCCGACTTCTTCCAGCGTGTGATCGGTATTCATATTGATGCCAAAACGCATGCGCAGAACTTTGGCTTCTCTTGCCGTCAATCCAGCCAGCACATTTTGTGTTGATTCACGCAATCCCGCAATTGTAGCAGACTCAACCGGGGACAATACTTTAGCATCTTCTATGAAATCTCCCAAATGAGAATCTTCATCATCTCCTATGGGGGTTTCCATGGAAATAGGTTCTTTGGCTATTTTCAATACCTTACGAACTTTGTCTTCCGGCATTTCCATGCGCTCCGCCAGCTCTTCCGGCGTCGCTTCGCGCCCCATTTCCTGCAGAATCTGCCTGGAAATACGGTTTAATTTATTGATCGTTTCGATCATATGCACTGGAATACGGATCGTTCTGGCTTGATCCGCGATGGAGCGGGTAATCGCCTGCCTGATCCACCAGGTTGCATAGGTTGAAAACTTGTAGCCGCGGCGGTATTCGAATTTATCGACCGCCTTCATCAAACCGATATTACCTTCCTGAATCAAATCCAGGAATTGCAGACCGCGATTAGTATATTTTTTAGCGATCGAAATAACCAGCCTTAAATTTGCTTCGATCATTTCTTTTTTCGCGCGCCTGGCTTTGGCTTCGCCAATAGACATGCGCCGGTTGATATCTTTCAGCCCGTTAATAGTCAGACCATACTCAGCCTCAATATCCGCCAGCACTTTTTGGACCTTTCTTAAGTCTTTTTCGTGCTCTTTCAGAGTTGCCGAATATTTATTGTCGTTGCTCAACAGCCGGTCAAACCATTCCGCATTCACTTCGCTTTCGGTAAATAAAGCAATAAACTCTTTGCGCGGCATTTTGGCATGCCTGACGCAAATATCCATAATCACTTTTTCCTGTTCGCGGACAGTGGCGACGCCGTCAGGAATAATAGCCGTCAATTTTTTCAAGTATTGCGGAGTCCACTTGAATTCCATGAACAGGTCAGCCAATGCTTCGAAGGCCTGTTCTGTTTTATCACTGGAATAGCCGTATTTTTTGATTGCTGATGAAGCCGTTTTAAGCTGTTTCCGGAGCTCTTCTACTTTTAACTTGACCTCTTCATAGTCGAGGCCTTTGGCTTCGTCTTCAACTGCCGTTTCTTCATCATCAGTTGCAGAGGACGCGCTGACCAAAGGCTCCGACTCGCTTAAATCGACAAAGCCTGAAATCAAATCAGCCAGCCTGATCCCACCCTCTTCTCCGGAAATAGCGTCAAATGACTGCAAAAAGTGATCAACAACAACGCAAGACCTGGCAATAGCCTTAACAACCTGCTGCTGGCCTTCTTCAATCCGCTTGGCAATTTTTAACTCATCATCACGCGTCAACAGCTCAACTGAGCCCATTTCACGCATGTACATGCGCACCGGGTCCGTAGTTCTGCCAAACTCGCTATCAACAGACGCTAAAGCCGCAACTTCTTCGGCATCCTCGTCATCGGTAGTAACCGCCGCAGAATCGGTGATCAGGGAATCTTCATCCGGCGCAACTTCGTAAACTTGAATCCCCATATCATTAATCATGCCAATGATATCTTCAATCTGTTCCGGATCGACAATATCGCTAGGCAAGTGATCATTAACCTCGGCATAGGTCAGGTAACCCTGAATCTTGCCTTTGGCTATCAATTGTTTAAGTTGGGATTGTTGCTGTTCTTGATTCATATTTACTCACTGAATGCTCGGTTCAGCACGACTACGCTGAACCGGAAATTGTACTATAAACTTTGCTGTTTGGCATTAAATTATTTACCTGCCAACATCTTACGCAACACCTCTTTTTCCTGCGCATTCAATCCATTGACTTTCGCTTTGGCTAGCAATCTATCTATATTTGCTTTTCGCGCCTGATCAAGCAACCGATCCAACGCATCACAAAACACCGCCTCCACACCTTCATCCGGAACCAGCAAATCCAAGAACGCCAGTGCCTTCACTGATTTCTCTTCGGCAGCATCACGATAAGACTCAACCAAAACAGCAGCATTCGCCGGTTGCTTATCAAGAATCATGCGCAGCACACTCTTGAACAGATCAATACCGGGAAATTCCAATCCACACCAATCAATCTCCCTTTGCTCAACAAGTTCAGCCAATCTAGGATTCTGAATCAACAAAGCTATTGCCACGCGCGCCAATGATAGTCGGCCACGCTCTTGGCGTTTACTATTTTCCTTTGCTGGTCTAAGTGTAGCCGCATTTGTTGAAACGTCCAGCGCCAAAAAGCCCGATAATTGCTTAAGCCGCGCAAACATCATTTCCCGAAACACACCTTCCGGCAACCTCTCCAGATACGGCTTAGCCTTGCCGACCAATTGCGCACGCCCTTCCATTTCGGATAAATTCAACTCTTCTTCAAAATGCCCAAAAAAATAATCCGATAAAGTCGCAGCCATCTGCACACGTTCTGAAAATTTATCCACGCCCTCCAGACGGACTAATGAATCGGGGTCCTGCCCCTGCGGCAACAACATGATGCGTATCAATCGCCCATCCCTCAAACCGGAAAAAGCAGGCTCCATGGCGCGCCACGCCGCCTGACGCCCCGCTTTATCACCGTCGAAGCAAAATACCAACTCCGAAGAAAACCGAAACAACAGATCAAAATGCGCTTGCGATGCTGCTGTCCCTAGCGCTGCCACTGCGTAATTAATTCCAAACTGAGCCAAGGCGATAACATCCATATAACCCTCGACAATCAAAATCCGTTCTGGTTTCGAATTCTTTTTCAGAAGCTCGTACAGACCATAAACTTCCCGGCTTTTATGAAATAGGGATGTTTCCGGAGAATTCAAGTACTTGGGCAAAGAATCATCGAGCACCCGCCCACCAAAACCGACAATGCGGCCTCGCCTGTCCCGGATGGGAAACATAACCCGATCACGAAACCGATCATAAATCTGCCCGCTCTCGTTACTGACCAGCAAACCGGCTTCCAATAGCAACTTCTGATTAAACCGATCAGTCAAGGCCGCCCATTCGTCGGGCGCATAACCAAGCATAAAATCACGGGCAACTTGGCCACTGACTCCACGTGCCTTTAAATAGTCAACCGCTTTTTTCCCCTGAGCATGAATGCGCAGCTGCTCCACATAAAAAGCCGCCACATCCTCCATAACCTGGTACAAGCTGCGTAAATCTTCTTTATTCTGCTTTTGCCCGGATTGAGAGGCTACCGACTCCCGCGGCACATCGACACCGACAAAGGTCGCCAAATCCTCAACTGCTTCGACAAAATTAAGATGATTAAAATCCATCAAAAAACTGATGGCATTACCACTGGCTCCGCAGCCAAAGCAATGGAAAAATTGCTTTTTGCGATTTACAGAGAAACTGGGCGTTTTTTCAGTATGAAAAGGACAGCGGGCGACATAATTAGCACCCGTTTTTTTTAGAGGAACGTGCGAATCGATTAAATCGACGATATCAACCCGCACTAAAAGCTCATCAATAAACTCGCGAGGAATCCTACCGGACATGATCTACCCGGACAAAATCGGCACAAGCAAACTAGCCAGCCAGGACAGCCTTAATTTTCGCACCAACAACCGCCATATCGGCACGACCTTGCATTTTTGCCTTAAGCAGGCCCATGACCTTACCCATATCCTTAACTGACGCCGCGCCAGATTCAGCTACCGATTCCTTAATCATGGCGTCAATTTCGGCTTCGGTGAAAGGCTGAGGCAGAAAATCCTGAATCACCGCAATCTCAGCCTCTTCAATCTCTGCCAGATCGCTTCGACCGGCATCAGTGTACTGACGGATAGATTCGCGGCGTTGCTTCAGCATCTTATCGAGAACCTGGATAACGCGATCATTATCCAGCTCAATCCGCTCATCGACCTCAACCTGCTTGACTGCAGCCAGAATCAAACGAATCACTGCCAATCTGAATTTATTGCCGCCTTTCATGGAAGCTTTCATATCATCCTTGATACGATCTAATATCAAATCCATCTCATTAACCCCGTTTTACATCTGAGGACGGCCGCGGCGTAAATTTTTCAGTGCATAACGTTCACGAGCCAGCTTTTTCAAATGACGCTTAACAGCGGCAGCGCCTTTGCGTTTACGCTCTGCCGTTGGTTTTTCATAAAATTCGCGGCGACGCACTTCTGACAGGACACCCGCTTTTTCGCAGGCACGTTTGAAGCGACGAATCGCGATATCGAAAGGTTCGTTTTCTTTAACTTTAACTGACGGCATATTAATGACCCAAATGTGTTAGTATCTAAAAATTAAAAGCCTTGCGGCCCACTGAACAAACAGAACCCTTAATTATACCGTTTACTTTTACAATTTTCAAAAACTCAATGTACGTTCTAGGCATAGAAACATCATGCGATGAAACCGGCGTCGCCATTTATCACTCCAAGCGCGGGCTGTGCAATCATTTATTGTACAGCCAGATCGAAATGCACAGCGAATATGGCGGCGTTGTCCCGGAACTGGCTTCGCGGGACCACATCCGGAAATTAGTGCCTCTAATCAGGCAGTCCCTGCAAGAAAGCCAGCTGAAAAGCACCGATATTAATGGCATCGCCTACACGGCAGGCCCAGGACTTATGGGCGCTCTGCTAGTCGGCGCAGCCACAGCCCGCAGTCTGGCCTGGTCATGGCAGATTCCCGCAGTTGCTGTTCATCACATGGAAGGACATCTGTTGGCGCCCATGCTGGAAGAAAAGCCCCCAGCCTTTCCTTTTGTGGCCCTGCTGATTTCCGGAGGACATACGCTATTGGTGCAAGTCGATGGCATCGGTCATTATCGGCTATTAGGCGAATCGCTCGATGATGCCGCCGGAGAAGCGTTTGACAAAACCGCCAAAATGCTGGGCCTCGGTTACCCTGGAGGCCCCAAACTGTCCAAACTCGCCGAAAATGGCCGGCCGGTTTTTCAGTTTCCACGCCCGATGACCGACAGGCCTGGACTGGATTTCAGTTTTAGCGGCTTGAAAACTTATACCATGAATACGCTTAACGGCTCGCAAAAAACCGAACAGGACAAAGCCGATATCGCTATGGCCTTCCAAAATGCCGTTGCCGACACGCTCAGCATCAAATGCAGGCGCGCCCTGAAACAGACCGGACTGAAAAGACTGGTCGTGGCAGGCGGCGTTAGCGCCAACAAGCACATACGCGCCTGTCTGACCGAAATGGCCGGCCGTGAAAATGCGGAAATCTACTTTCCTCGGCCGGAATTCTGCACCGACAATGGCGCCATGATCGCTTATGCCGGCTGCCAGCGACTACTGGCCGGCCAGCAGCAGGAACTTGAAATTTTTGCCCGGCCTCGCTGGCCAATCAGCGAATTGTCAGGTCTTTAATTTGCCTTCCTCGCCGGATAACAAGCGCTGGATATTGCTTTCATGCCGCCACAACAAAAACACCATCATGCCCACTGAAGCTGCGACTATTGCCGCATCGCCAACAATAAACCAAGCATAAATTGGAGATAAGATTGAGGCTATCAATGCTGATAGGGAAGATATTCTGCCCAGCTTGTAAATCAGGATCCAGGTACCCACGAATGACAGTCCCAGCCACCAAGAAAACCCGAGCAATACGCCGACTGATGTCGCCACGCCCTTGCCGCCCTTGAAACCGAAAAAAACCGGATAAAGATGCCCAAAAAACGCGGCCAACCCTGTAGCAGCCTGCAATTCCGCGGGCAACCCCAGTAGTTTAGCTATATAGACTGGGATCAAACCTTTCAGCAAATCGCCCAGCAAGGTAATGCCAGCCGCCTTTTTTCCACCGATGCGCATGACATTAGTAGCACCTGGATTACCAGACCCTTGCTCGCGGGGATCGGGCAATCCCATCAAACGGCAAATAATAATTGCACTGGAAATCGAGCCTATCAGATAGGCAGCCGGAACAAACAACCATTCAAACATTCTATACCTTTTGTCATTCAGAACTTGTAAGCCGGGACCGTTTCCCCGATACTTAGCCGATTTTAAATCGCACATCATAACCGGAAATCACTATGGACATCATATTTTTAGGCGGACTTGAAATTCAGACTGTTATCGGCATTTACGATTGGGAAAGAGAAATCAAACAAGCCGTCGTTCTTGATATTGAAATGGCTTATGACATCAAAAAAGCCGCTGAAACCGATGATATTCAATACACGCTTGATTACAAAGCTGTTTCGCAACGCATCATTTCCTTTGTCGAACAAAGCAGTTTTTTTCTGGTCGAAAAGCTCATTGAAGAAATCGCTGCCATCATCCGCAATGAGTTTAACGTGCCTTGGGTTAAAATTAGGCTGAACAAAAGGGGCGCTATCAGTAGTGCCAGAGATGTAGGCATCATAATCGAGCGAGGCACAAAGTAAGCCATGCCGCGCGGCTATATCAGTATTGGCAGCAATATAGACAGGGATCGCAATATTCCTGCCAGCCTACAGGCTCTTGAACATTGCTTCGGCGAATTGATTGTCTCAAGCATTTATGACACCGAGCCGGTCGGTTTTTCAGGCGATCCATTCTACAATCTGGTCGTAGGTTTTGATTCTGACCTGAGTGCAAAAGAAGTCGCCCGACAACTCAGGCAAATTGAACTGGATCATGGCCGTGCCCGTGGTTGTAAAAAATTTACTGCCCGAACACTGGATCTGGACCTGATCCTCTATGGCGATCTCGTGCTCCGAGATGAGCAGTTACAGATACCTCGCGATGAAATTGAGCGTTATGCTTTCGTGCTTGAGCCTTTAGCGGAAATTGCACCGACCCTGGAGCATCCTATCAGCCATATAAGTTATGCCGAACTGTGGGATAGATTCGATAAGGCCAACCTCAAGCAAAAGCGCATCACGCCTTCCTGGATGCTAACAAAATAAAGTTCTTCCGCCATCCACAGTCAGAATCTGTCCAGTCATATAATCAGCATCCTTGATTAAAAAAAGCACCGCCTTGGCAATATCGAGCGGCTCCCCGCGCCGCCTTAATATAATCCGCTGCAGAATCTCGGCTTTGTCTTGCTCGGACAACTCGCTCTCAGGCCATAATATGGCGCCAGGTGAAACTGCATTTACCCTAACGTCCGGCCCCAACTCCTTGGCCAAAACGCGAGTCATGGCCGCCAAACCGGCTTTCGCGATGCTATAAACCGGATACCCCTTCAAGCCGCGCTCCGCATGAATATCGACAATATTGACGATACAGCCGTTGTGATCGATCAAGGTTTCAGACAAGGCTTTTGCCAGAAAAAAAGGCGCCTTCAAATTACTGCCCAGCAGATCATCCCATTGCTGTTCGGTCACATCCGCAACCGCAGTCGGATAAAACGCCGAGGCATTATTGACCAGCACATGTATGCCACCCCAGGCCGAGGCCGCCTCTCTGGCAACCGCTGCCAGTTCATGCATGTTCAGCAAATCGGCCTGGATCGTTTTTGCCGAATCGGGGCGTTTTTGATTTAATTCATCGCAAAGCTGCAGCGCATCTTCTCTTGACGATCTATAATGCAAAACAATATTGTTGCCTTCACTATGCAGTAAACGCGCACAAGCAGCGCCTATGCGCTTTGCTGCACCGGTAATCAGAATATTTTTTTGCATTTCCTTGGTCCTGCTGAATTATGAGAAAGAAATTATTATCTCTGATCTTCCTTTCGCTTACAGCCTGCAATGATTCGCCCAAAAGTCTGACTAAGCTGCCCAATGACGCCGTCGTTTTAGCCTTTGGTGATAGTCTGACGTATGGCACAGGCGCATCCAAGCTCAAGGATTATCCCAATATTCTTGCCGAATTGACTGCGCTTGAAGTGATCAATGAAGGCGTGCCCGGCGAGATTAGCAGCGAAGGCTTGAAAAGATTGCCGGCCTTGCTTGATGAATACCAGCCGAAACTGTTGATCCTGATACACGGCGGCAATGACATGTTAAGAAAAATTCCGCCTGAGCAAACCGCCGATAATCTGAACAGGATGATTGAAGAGGCCGCCAATCGCCATATCGATGTGGTTATGCTTGGCGTACCCCAGCCCAGCTTATGGACATTGACCAGCGCAGATTTTTATCAGCGCATTGCAGAAGACCGGGATATTCCTGTCGATCTCAATACCTTACCCGACATTCTGGGGGACAATGGTTTAAAATCCGACATGATCCACCCCAATGATGCCGGCTATCGACTGATGGCCGACAATATCTTCAAATTACTTCAGAAAGCCGGAGCATTATAAGCCTTCTGTCGCCCCTACTCATCTTCCTGCTTCTCGAGCGCATCCAGCCTGGCTTCCAATACCATATCATCCGCATCGTCGTGCTTGCGTACGAATAAGCGCGAAAACAGCAACCCCACCTCAAACAGCATCCACATAGGAATTGCCAATAACGTTTGCGAAATCGCATCGGGGGGCGTTAATACCATGCCGACAATAAATGCCCCAACAATGACATAAGGCCGCTTCTCAGCCAGGCTTTCCGGCGAAGTCAGCCCCGTCCAGACCATGACGATAGTAAAGATCGGCACTTCAAAACAAACGCCAAACGCGAAGAAAATCGTTAAGACGAAATCCAGGTATTTGGTGATGTCGGTCATAACCGCAACGCCGGCAGGAGCCGCCGCCGTCAGGAATTGGAACATCAGAGGGAAAACAACAAAGTAGGCAAAAGCCACGCCCAAATAAAACAGAAACGTGCTGGCAATCAGCAGCGGCAGAATCATGCGCCGCTCGCGCTTGTATAAGCCCGGCGCGACAAAAGCCCAGAATTGATAAAGAATGAAGGGGACGGAAATAAATGCGGCCAAAACAAGCGCCAGCTTGAATGGCGTGAAAAAAGGTGAAGCGACATCAATAGCGATCATCGAGCTATTGGCCGGCATGTAGCGCATCAAAGGCCCAGCCAGAATCGTATAGATCTCATTGGCATAGAAAGACAATCCGCCAAAAACAACCAACACAAACAGCACTACGCGCAACAAACGGCTGCGCAGCTCAATCAAATGGCTGATAAAAGGCTGTTCGACCGACTCTTCTTCGAAATTATTCTGACTCATGCGGCTGTTTAACCTGTGTTACATTCACTTGCTGCGGCTGCTCAATTGAAGACTTTATGGCATTGGCCGCATCGGAAGCATCATCGAGCATGCGCTGAATCTCTTTCAATTCCGACTGCTCTTTAAAGACCTGACGCATTTCTTCGGCTTGCAATTCATCCCTGATCTCTGCCTTAACGGAGGCGATCATATGCCGGGTCTTGCCAATCCAGAATCCCGCAAGCCGCGCAACTTTGGGCAGACGTTCAGGACCGACGACCAATAAAGTAACCAATCCGACCATACAAAGCTCTGAAAAACCGATATCAAACATAATCAGATCTCTTCAGTTTTCTTGGAAACGACTTCGCCGTCAATGGTTATCCCTTTTTCTTTGACGACGTTTTTTTCGTCTTCATCGCCTTTAACGGCAGCACGAAAATTTCTAATGGCTTCGCCCAAATCAGTGCCCAGATTGCGCAGGCGTTTGGTGCCAAAGACAATAATGACAATGGCCAGTGCAATTAATAGTTGAGTGACACTTATACCCATTTACAACTCCAAATGCCGACTCAAGATCGGCCTTACTCAATTTGTTGATTACGCCGGGCTTTTTCTTCCAGTCCGGACAAGCCGAAACGCCGCTGCAATTCCTGCAACACATCGTCCGGTCCCAGTCCTTGATCGGCTAATAACACCATGCAATGAAACCAAAGGTCAGCCGTTTCATAAACAATCTGCTTTTTATCGCCGCCTTTAGCCGCAATGACTGTTTCTGTGGCTTCTTCGCCGATTTTCTTCAGTATGGTGTCCAAACCTTTCGCATAAAGACTGGCCACATAAGACTTATCGGCCGACTCCTGCTTACGCTGTTCCAGAATCTGCGCCAGTTGATTTAATACGTCGTTCATTGCTTTCCATAAATGGCATCAGGATTTTTCAACACCGGCTCGACAGGCTGCCATTGCCCATCAACCAGACTACGGTAAAAACAGCTTTCGCGGCCGGTATGACAAGCGATACCACCTTCCTGTTCAATTTTAAGGAGGATAACGTCCTCATCGCAGTCCAGAAACAAGCCAGCGACTTTCTGCCTGTGCCCTGATTCTTCGCCCTTGCGCCATAGTTTATTGCGCGACCTTGACCAGTAAACGGCATAACCTTCCTGAGCCGTCAAAGCTAACGATTCGCGATTCATCCAGGCAAACATTAGTATTTTTCCGGTATCCGCCTGCTGCGCAATCACCGGCACCAGACCATCTGCGGTCCAGCGAATCTCATCAAGCCAGGAAGAACTCATGTTAGACGCACCTCTATCCCGCGAGAAGCCATGTGTTCTTTTGCCTGTTGAATACTGTATTCGGCAAAGTGAAAGATGCTGGCTGCCAATACTGCGTCGGCTTTGCCCTCAATCACGCCTTCGGCCAAGTGGTCGAGATTGCCGACGCCGCCCGAGGCGATAACCGGCACAGCCACTGCTTCGCTGATAGCGCGCGTTAACGGCAAATCAAAGCCCTCCCGAGTGCCGTCCCGGTCCATGCTGGTCAACAAAATCTCACCCGCGCCGTAGGCTACCATTTTCTTAGCCCATTCTACGGCGTTGATGCCCGTGGCTTTACGGCCGCCGTGCGTAAAAATTTCCCAGCGGTTTTCTTCGCCTGGCAGACTGACTTTCTTGGCGTCAATGGCGACCACGATGCACTGAGAGCCGAAACGCTCTGCGGCATCACGCACGAATTCGGGATTGAAAACCGCCGCGCTGTTGATACCGACTTTATCGGCGCCGGCATTAAGCATGCGCCGGATATCGTCCAGCGTTCTGATACCGCCGCCCACTGTCAGCGGTATGAAAACTTCGCTGGCGACCTGCTCGACCACATGTACGATAGTGTCGCGATCATGATGGGTCGCGGTAATATCCAGAAACGTGATTTCGTCGGCGCCTTCACGGTCGTAGCGTCTGGCAATTTCAACCGGATCGCCGGCATCGCGGATATCGACAAATTTTACGCCTTTCACGACACGGCCATTGTCGACATCGAGGCAGGGAATAATACGTTTAGCTAAGCTCATGATTTTCTTTAGAATGACTCGGCCAGTTTTTCCGCTTCGGCAAAATCCAGCGTACCTTCATAAATAGCCCTGCCGGTAATGGCGCCCATAATGCCGTCATCAGCCACAGCACCCAAGGCTCTGATATCGTCCATATTGGTAATGCCGCCGGAAGCGATGACCGGAATACGGATTGCGCGCGCCAGCTTCGCGGTGGCTTCAACATTGACGCCGGACATCATGCCGTCTCTGGAAATATCGGTATAAATGATCGCTTCGACGCCGTCTTCCTCAAAGTGTTGGGCCAGATCGATCACGTCATGGCGCGACAGCTTGGACCAGCCGTCCACTGCGACCTTGCCGTCTTTGGCATCCAGTCCGACAATGATATGGCCCGGGAATTCCAGCGCAACATCTCTGACAAAGTGCGGTTCGCTGACAGCCTTGGTGCCGATAATGACGTATTGAACGCCGGCATCCAGATAGCCTTGAATGGTGTCTTCATCGCGAATGCCCCCGCCGATCTGCACGGGCACGTCGGGATACGCATTGACAATGGCATGAATCACAGCCGCATTTTTAGGTTTCCCTGCAAAAGCGCCATCCAAATCGACCAGATGAATTCTTTTGGCGCCGGCCGCTACCCATTTGCCCGCGATGGCGACAGGATCGTCCGAAAACACCGTGTCATCCTCCATACGTCCCTGCCGCAAACGGACGCATTTCCCTTCTTTCAAATCAATTGCTGGTATTAGCAACATACACGTAAAACCTCAATGGTAAATTTAAACTTGTCCATTCCAATGCAAAAAGTTTTTCAGCAGTTGCAAACCGGCTGCCTGACTTTTTTCGGGGTGAAATTGTACGGCAAAAACGTTATCCCTTGCCAAGGCGCAAGCAAATGGATCGGGATAATTTGCAGTCGCTGCAATGACGGAAGCCTCATCGGGGCGCGCGTAATAACTGTGCACAAAATAGAATCGGCTGTCCTGCGCAATACCGTCCCATAGCGGATGGGGCGCAAAATGAACCTGATTCCAGCCCATATGAGGAATTTTCAGGCGATTGCCGCCGCTGTCCTGCAACGGCTCACGAAAATGCACGACATGGCCGGGAAAAATATTCAGGCAGGGGGTATTGCCGTTTTCCTCGCTATCAGTCAGTAAAGCCTGCATGCCTAGACAAATGCCCAGCAGCGGCTTAGTTGCAGCGACGCTTTTTATCACATCGGACAAACCCGACTGGTTCAGCGCCTGCATACAATCGCGTATGGCGCCGACGCCGGGAAAAACCACCCGGTCAGCGCGCAAAATTGCGTCGGCGTCGGATACTATTCGCACATCCACTTGCGGCGCAGCATGCTGCAGGGCTTTTGCAATCGAATGCAGATTGCCCATTCCATAATCAATAACGGCAACAGAAGACATATAACTCAAGAGTAAAAATTGAAAGCGGATTTGAAACTAAAGACTGCCTTTGGTGGAAGGCATCATGCCTGCCATTCTCGGATCGGCGGCAATGGCCATGCGTATTGCCCGCCCCATGGCTTTGAAGATCGTTTCGGCAATGTGATGAGAATTAGCGCCCTTCAAATTATCAATATGAAGCGTGACGCCGGCATGGTTGACGAAGCCCTGGAAAAACTCGCGGAACAAATCCACATCAAAACTGCCGATCATGGCTTTCGGGAATTTCACTTCATAAAACAGGCCCGGGCGGCCCGAGAAATCAACCACCACCCTGGACAACGCTTCATCCAGAGGCACATAGGCATGGCCGTAGCGATAAATGCCTTTTTTATCGCCGATGGCTGCAGCAAAAGCTTGGCCCAAGGTAATGCCAATGTCTTCCACCGTATGATGATCATCAATTTCCAAGTCACCTTTGGCATCGATTTCGATGTCGATCAATCCATGTCTGGCGACTTGGTCCAGCATGTGCTCAAGAAAAGGCACGCCTGTTAGAAACGAGGCTTTTCCTGATCCATCCAGGTTGATTTTGATATTAATTTGAGTTTCAAGCGTATTGCGCTCTACTTCGGCAGTGCGTTGATTCATGATTTCAAGAGCTGAATTAGTGTCTGTCGCCATTTTACTATGAATTAACAGATTTCGCAGTGATTGTTAAATCATTGCCGCTTGAATCAGATATACTTTTTTAGCCAAAATACAAACGAAGCCGACCTTAAAAAACGGCAATTCTATGCGTAATCTTTAACCTACATGAATTTCCGCCTTAGCCGGCTTTTTTTCTTGGAACTTTTTGAGAGAATATACACATCGCCAAAACAGGATAAGGATTTCAAGGAATTTTCAATAGGATGTTGCCATGGATGGAAATGCCAACCAAGCTGGCGATTTTAGACCCCGGGGTACGTCAGTGCCTCGGGGTTTTTTATTGGATTCAACTCTCTGCCGAACGGCAATTTTGATACAGGCGGACAATACCTGCCCACCCGTATCGCTTATCTACGCTGCTTAGCCTTTTGCAGCCCGCTTACGCTCATTCTCGGTCAAATGCTTCTTGCGCAGGCGGATTGATTTCGGCGTTACTTCTACCAGCTCATCCTCATCAATAAACTCCAGCGCCTGCTCTAAAGTCATTTTTTGAATCGGTGTTAAAATCAGGTTTTCATCCGTACCGGCGGCGCGAATATTCGTCAACTGCTTAGCCTTGGTCGGGTTAACAACCAGATCATTAGCGCGCGAATGGATGCCCACCAGCATGCCTTCATACACTTCATCGGCATGAACCAGGAACAGCTCGCCGCGCTCCTGCAAAGCGAACAACCCATAAGCCAATGCCTTGCCCTGCGTCATGGAAACCATCACGCCGCGCTTGCGCGTGCCCAGTTCGCCTTTTTTCACTGGACCGTAGTGGTCAAACACGTGGTACAACAAACCTGAACCTGAGGTAGCAGTCATAAACTCGGTCTGGAAACCGATCAGTCCGCGCGACGGTATCATGTATTCCAGACGAATACGACCTTTACCGTCCGGCACCATGTTCAGCAAATCACCTTTACGTTCGCCCATTTTTTCCATGATGGAACCTTGATGGATTTCTTCCACCTCAATCGTCACCATTTCAAAAGGCTCGCAAATTTCGCCGTCGATTTCTTTCATGATCACTTCAGGCCGGGAGACACCCAATTCGAAGCCTTCGCGGCGCATATTTTCAATCAGGACCGATAAATGCAATTCGCCGCGCCCGGACACCTTAAACTTGTCAGGGTCAGTGGTGTCTTCAACTCTCAACGCTACGTTATGCTGCAATTCTTTTTCCAGACGATCGCGGATCTGCCGTGAAGTGACGAATTTGCCTTCCTTGCCAGCAAAAGGCGAGTTGTTGACCTGAAAAGTCATGGTCACAGTCGGCTCATCGACCGTCAACGGCGGCAATGCTTCTACCGCCTCCGGATGGCAGATCGTGTCGGATATTTCCAGCTTTTCGATGCCGGTAAAGGCAATAATGTCGCCGGCGCGCGCCTCGGACACTTCGACACGTTCCAATCCGTGAAAACCGAAAACCTGCAGCATGCGGCCTTTACGCTCAACGCCTTCGCGATTAAGGATAGTCACGGGCATATTTGGCTTGATCGTGCCGCGCTGGATACGGCCGATGCCGATGACGCCGACATAGGTGTTGTAATCGAGCGTCGTGACCTGCATTTGGAAAGGCCCATCCAGATCAACGGCCGGCGGGCTGACTTTTTCAACAATCGTCTCGAACAGCGGCGTCATGTCGCCGCCTGAGACCGATACATCAAGGCCGGCATAGCCGTTCAATGCCGATGCGTAAACAATCGGAAAATCCAGTTGCTCATCCGTTGCGCCCAAGCGGTCAAACAGATCAAATGTCTGGTCAACCACCCAATCCGGACGCGCGCCCGGGCGGTCAATCTTGTTGATGACCACAATCGGCTTTAAGCCCAAGGCAAAAGCCTTTTGAGTAACGAATCGTGTCTGCGGCATCGGTCCGTCAACAGCATCAACCAACAATAATACCGAATCAACCATGGACAAGACGCGCTCGACTTCGCCGCCAAAATCGGCGTGGCCCGGCGTATCGACGATGTTGATGTGATAGTCGTTCCAGTCCAACGCTGTGTTCTTGGCCAAAATCGTGATACCGCGCTCTCTTTCAAGATCATTAGAGTCCATAATCCGCTCTGAAACCTTGGCATGCGCGGCGAAAGTTCCTGATTGTTGTAGCAGTTTGTCAACCAGCGTCGTTTTACCGTGGTCTACGTGGGCAATAATGGCAATGTTTCTTAATTTCTGGATCACTTTTAAATTTACTCTAATGTTTAAATGAACAGGCGCGCGGAATTGAGCACGCTCCGGTTAAAAAAATCGGGCAGGGAAAAGATGGCGGAGCGCCATCATAAAGGCAGTTTAAGAAGATGTCGGACACGCCCGGCTAGCCCAACCTAGACAAGGAAAGAAGATTAACTTTGCTCCCAAGGCAGCCCATGGAAGCGCCAACCGCCCAGGTTACCGCGATGCTTGTTCTCATCCAAAGCACCTTCGAAACCGTCGACAATATTGATTAGATGCTGATAACCCGCCTCTTCCAGCGCTTTGGCCGCATCCAGCGAACGCTGGCCGCTGCGGCAAAGCAGTAAAACCGGCGCCTGTCTGTCAGGCACAGCCTTTTCGACTTCGGCAACGAATTGTGGATTAACTTGCCAGTCAGGCGCCTCTTTCCAGGGAATATGCACGGCACCTGGCGGATGGCCAACAAATGTATGTTCCATCTTGGTTCTTACGTCCACTAATACTGCATGAGCATTCTTTTGCAGGAAATCCCAGCATTGTCTGGGATCTAAATTTTCTATCATCGTTTAACTAAATCTCTATGTATTTCTGGCCGATAAACTGAGCCTCGCCCCTTAATCCCAGATTTTTATTGCCAATTCGACCATTGTCTCTGTAAAAAATTACACGCAACGGTGAAAATAAGTCCAGCAGCTCGTTTTCTTCCAACAGATAATCAGGATTATTGGGGCCGTGCCAGCCGGCTTTTTCTCGCGTATAAGTCTGATAAAAAAGCAATCCGGCCGGGTTAAGTGCATCTATTATCGCATCACTCAAAGCGCGGTCAAGAAATCGGCTCACGACGATAACATCAAATTTCAGATCTGCCAAGCTGTAATGATCGATTTTTTGCTGGCGGGCGTCGATACTTAGCCCCTGCTGAGCTGCGTATGCTGTTAGTTTTTCAATCGCAACAGAAGAGATATCCAATGCCGTCACGGCCAATCCCTGTTGCGCTAAGAAAACAGCATTGGCGCCTAATCCGCAAGCCAGATCCAGAGCAGTTCCGGCTTCCGGCAGCAAAAATTCATTGTCGGTCAGGACCTGAGCCGGCACATAGGACTCATGCTCCGACTGACTATAAATACGATTCCATTTACTGACTAACGCATCCATTATTCCGTTCCAGGCATACTGACTCTGTGCTCCAGCCACTCCTGCAGAAAATCCATAAAACTTCTGACCTTGGCCGACAAATATTTTCTATGGGGATAGACCGCATGGATATCCAACGGCGGCAATACGTAATTCTCCAGCACCAGCTTAAGTTTACCTTTTTCTAAATCACTCCCTACGATATAGGTGGGCAGCATAACCAAACCCAGTCCATTAATGGCAGCGATACGAATCGGATGCGCGGCATTGGCTTGCATCCGCCCGGACACATGTATGGTCTTATAGCCGCCTTCATCCTTAAATTCCCATTTATCTCTTGGCGGGATCGCCCAATTGACCAGACAGCTGTGATGCGCCAGATCTTCCGGCGTCTGCGGGATGCCGTACTGTTCCAAGTATTCGGGCGAACCGCAAACTACTAAGGACGAACTGGCCAGCTTCCGGGCCACCATGCTGGTATCCTCCAAGTCGCCAAGATGGACCGCAAGATCAATCCCTTCGTCGATTAAATCACCCGGACTGCCTTGCAAAATCATGTCGACGTTTAATTCCGGATGAATTTTAAGAAACTCGGCCAAGGCGCGGGAAATATGTGTTGCGCCAATCACTGGCGGTGCACTGATTTTCAAGACGCCTCGCGGCTCAGTCTGTAGATGCGTTACAGCCGCTTCCATCTCTTCAACATCACCGAGCACCTGCTGGCAGCGTTCCAGATATTGAGCCCCTACCTCAGTCAGGCTCAAACTGCGCGTAGTCCGGTTGAATAAGCGTGTGCCTAGATTACTCTCCAGCTGCATGATGTGTTTGGTTGCCATCGCCCGAGAAATTCCCAGATCACGCGCACCGCCAGCGAAACTTCCTGCCTTTGCCACGCGAACAAAGACATTCATGCTGGTTAATTTATCCACTGCATCTCCTCTTCATCTTAAAAAATAGCCAATTTCAGGTTCTGTTTTTACTATTGAAATACACTGTCACTTTTCCTGAATATTAATGGTTGACAATAATTCAAAAACAAGGTGTCATAATTGTTTACTATTATAAAACAATAAATTTATTATTTGTCATATTGTATCCAATAAATATCCTCTGTATAGTGCGCATCAATTGACGGATAAATAAATCGGTCATGCTTAAGCTCATTATTTTGGCTTTCAATAAAAAGCCTGAGCTGTAAAGCTGCCGACCCCGGTCATCCTTCTTATCTTTTTGTAATTGCTGCAACTTGCAGAAATATTGCAATAAGAGTCAAACTGAACAGTTAAGCTCGGCAGGATTAACTACACACTCCTAGTGTTATACCTACAAGCAGATCCTCCTCATAACACTCTGCTTGATTTTTTGCCTCCCTCCGCTAACGCGAAGGGAGGTTTTTTTTGCCTATGGATTAGCCGGCATCAAATCATGCAGCACAATATCTTCCCTGGCTTGATACTCCGGAGCCTCGGCCTGGTATTCGGGCACAAGACTTCGCAAAACCCTTAAAATCTCAGTTTCATTATCCTGCTGACAGGCCTGAACCAGCTTTTCAATATGCGTTGTCCACAAGACTTCGTCATATAGCCGCGCATTAGCCAATAATAATTTTTCATAACCCGTTGATCTGAGTTGCTCATGCTCATGAAATAATTCCTCGTGCAATTTCTCACCGGGTCTTAAGCCGACATATTTAATTACTATATCCTCTCCGACCCGCTTGCCGCTCAAGCGAATCATTTGCTCGGCCAGATAGGCAATCCTGATAGGCTCGCCCATATCCAGGACAAAAACTTCGCCGCCTTTGCCGGCGACTTCAGCCTGCATAATCAACTGGCAGGCTTCCGGAATCGTCATGAAATAACGCGTAATATCAGGATGAGTGACCGTGACCGGCCCGCCGGCTTTGATTTGCGCCCTGAACAAGGGCACGACACTGCCGGCGGAATCCAGTACGTTGCCGAAGCGCACGGTCATGAAACGCGTGCCGCCGCGGCTATTCAGGTTCTGACAGAGTATCTCAGCCGCCCTTTTGGTCGCGCCCATGACATTGGTCGGATTCACGGCCTTGTCGGTGGAGATCAGGACAAAGCGCTCGATACCGGCCGCGATCGCTTCTTCGGCAACCGTCTTGGTGCCGATGACATTATTATGCACAGCCTCTCGCACCTGATTTTCCAGCAGCGGCACATGCTTATAAGCGGCGGCATGGAAAATAACATCGGGCTTTAATTTCTGAATAATGCGGCGCACCGACAACCTGTCGGTAACATCCCCTAAAACAGCCTTAAGCCTTATTTCAGGGTGAGACGCTCTTAAGTCAGCGTCTATTTTGTACAAATTAAATTCCGACTGATCGAAAACAATAAGCCTGGTCGGATTGACTCTGGCCAACTGCTTGCAGAGCTCCGAGCCGATCGACCCGCCGCCGCCGGTCACCATGATGCTTTTACCGCGAAGATTGTCGGCAATCAACTGCCAATCCAGATGAATCGGATCGCGGCCTAAAATATCCTCAATCGAAACATCGCGCAGGCTGTCGCGCGAAATCCTGCCTGACAATAAATCCTTAACCGACGGCAAGGTTTGAAAAGGCAGCTCGCACAGCTCGCATGTCTCGATAATGCGCCGCATTTGACTGTCTGTTGCGGAAGGAATGGCGATCAGTACCGTCTCAATATCCAGTTTCTTGACAAATAACGGCAATTGTTCGATATCGCCGACAACCCGGATGCCCCTGATTTCCCTTTTCCACTTATGACGGTCATCATCGACAAAGGCGACCGGCACATAGCCGGAATTGGTTTCACCCAATAAATCCCTGGCCAGCATTTCTCCTGCCGCGCCGGCGCCGACAATCAAGGCCCTCTTGCCTGAGCGCTCCATCAGGATATTCTCTTTCCAGAATCGATAGCAGAAGCGGGGCACGCTCAACAGCAGCAACAATAAAAACAAATACAGCGGCAGTACGGCGCGCGGCACGCCTTCGACGCGATTGTACAAAAAGAAACTCAAGGCAATCAGGCCTATGCCGATCATGACCGCTTTCGTGATCCGGATTAAATCCGGCATGGAGGCAAAACGCCAAACACCGCGATACAAGCCTAGAAACCAGAAGACAACGCCCTGGATGGCAATAATGTAAGGCAAATCCTGCTTGATATCCTGCCAGTACCTATCGGGAATGACATCCAGGTTAAAACGCAGCCAGTACGCGCCAAACCAGGCCAAGGCCACCATGGCCAGATCATGGATGAAAATAGTCGTGCGGGAGCGGAATTTAAATTTCACGAATTAGAATAGGCCTGTCATGAAGAAAAGAAACATCATGCAAACGTTGCAGTATACCCAAATAACATCGGTTCATGCGTTGCCTGCTTCAAACTTAACAGTAACATAAATCAGCGGCAAATAGGCCATTATTAGTCCTGGCAATGCATAGGCAGGGTATCTGAACACGGCTGACGCAACCGGCAGCAGCCAGAACAAATTAATGGCCCAGACAGCCAGAATCACTTTCAAATGGCCATAGCGTCTTGCAGCATGCTGATAGGCATGAGAACAATGCGCCTCATACCATTTCTGCCCTCCGATATAACGGCGCACCAGGGTAACGGTGGCATCCGTTATGAACGCCGCGAACAGGATCAGCCCGACATAGACATAAATGGGCTCCTGATGGCCCGCCATTAAAGTCAACAACCCCAATACAAACCCCAGAAAACCGCTGCCGACATCGCCCATGAAAATTTTCGCCCGCGGCCAGTTCCACAACAAGAACCCCAATGAAGCGAAACACAACGAAAGGGCAATAAGCGCAAGCTCGTAATCGATAAAGCCCAGAAAGCCGGCCAGAGCCCCTGATATAAATACGGCTTCAGAAGCGGCGATCCCGTCAATGCCATCCATAAAATTGAACAGATTAAGCAGCCAAACCAGATAAGCCATGCCCAGCGCATAACCGAGAAAGCCCAGTTCAATGCGCCAGTCGCCCATGACTAATAGCGGAAATCCCTGTATCAAACCAAGCGCGATTACCGCCGCGGCCATATGGACCAGGAAGCGCCAGCGGGCCGGTATGTGCCTGTGATCATCCCAGAAGCCGATGCCGGCCACCAACAGAGCCGCCGTTAAAGCCAGAAAACCAGCCCGATCAAGACTGCCGCCAAGAAACAACATCAAGGAAGCCGCGGTAAAAGCCACAACGATGCCTAAACCGCCGCCTCTGGGAGTAGGCATCTGGTGAGAACTGCGCTGGTTCGGAATATCCAGAAGATTCTTCAACGCATAAGCTTTGATGAAATAAACGCTCAGCCACGACAGCGATAATACGCCAATTGACAGTAAGACAGTAAGCATGCAGTGTTTTATTGCTTTTGCGCCATAAACCAGGCCACCGTTTTTCTGACCTCTTCATCCACTGAATACGGCGGCATCCATTGCAATTTATTACAGGTTTGCTGAATATCGACTTGCAACGAATCGCAGAGCCGATCTATCTCAGGCTTTTTACCGACTATCTTGCCTAATCCGTATAACCAGCCTAGCGGCAGCGAGAACAAGCGTGCCGACTGCCGCATATGAGCCGCCATCATCCTGATCAGATCAAGCGTAGACAGATCATGGCCATCGGAGACCAGAAAGACCTGACCATCAGCGCCGGGATGATCAATACAAGTCTTTATCAAATCACACAGATTATCGACGCTGACCATGCTGCGCTTGTTGCTGACTTTGCCCAGCGGTAAGGGACATCCTGAATTGACCAGTTTCAATAAACGCAAAAAGTTGCCTTTAACGCCAGGCCCATAGGCCAAAGGCGGGCGGATAATAACGATTTCCAAACCGGTCTCCGCACTGACTTTTCTTAATACCTGCTCGGCTTCCCATTTGGACAAGCCGTAGGAGTCCCGAGGAATCGCATTATCATCGGCAGAAAAGGCCCTGTCAGTCTGATCGCCGTTTACTTTAATCGAACTCAAATAAATGAAGCGCCTGACGCCATGCGCCGCAGCCTGCCGGGCAAGGTTTTCGGTGCCCGCCACATTGACTTCGCGAAAAGCCCGTAGTGAATCAAGCACCGTTTCCTTCATGACATGCACGCGCGCGGCCAGATGCACTACGACATCAACGCCCTGCAGAGCCTCCTGCCATGATGTTCCTGCATTGATATCGCCGACCGCAATGGCAGCCGACTGGCCGGAGATGGATGCGGATGAGCGAACTGCGCCTTTCGCGTCAAAGCCGGCGGCAATAAGCTCCGCCAACAGGATCTTGCCTATGAAGCCATTGGCGCCCGTAACTAACACTTTGTTCATGACAATAATTCTTTATATAAAGACAGTGTTTCAGAAATCACTTGCTGCTCGGAAAAGTCGCGCTCGACAATTTTTCGGCCTTGTTTTCCCATTCTTTTTCTGATCTCCGGATTTTGGATCAACCGCGCAAGCGCCTCTGCCAGCGCCCCTATGTCGCGGGCCGGCACCAGCAATCCGTTAATGCCGTGTTTTACTATCTCGCGGCATCCGGGCATATCAGTCGCCACAATCGCTCTTTCGCAGGAAGCGGCTTCGATCAAAATGCGCGGCACGCCTTCACCGTAAAAAGTCGGCAGCACCACAATATTGGCTTGCGCAAGCAGATTGGGCATATTTTTTTCCGTACCCAACCATTGTATCGCCCCTTCCCGGCTCCAGGCTTTCAACGTCTGTTCATCAATGGCATTGACCGTTGAATTATCAATAATGCCGGCGACCTGTATCACAAAATTCAAGCCCTGGCTGCGCAGGCGTCTTGCCGCCTCAACCAAATCGCCCAGCCCTTTATCCCATAATAGCCGGGCTGCGAACAAAATAATGGGCGCGTCGGTTTCACGTTCAGCGACCGGCTCATAAATATCCGGATCCACGCCGGCCCCGAGAATGGTGACCGCTTCGTGACTGTCGCATAGCCCGGTATTGATGAAATAGGCCCTGTCCTCACTGTTTTCAAACACTATCCTGCGATTGACGTCTTTTCTTTTTGATACTTTATAAAGCAGCCTGATAATAGGCTTTATCAATTTGGTCGATAAGGATTTGCCCGAAAAAATAATGCCGGTTCCGGTAATGCTTAACAGATAAGGAACTTTTAACAGATAAAAAATCAAACCGACATAAATATTGGGCTTGATGGTAATGGCATGAATGACGTCAGGGGAAATGGATTTAAGCAGACGGTAAAGCTCGATCAGCCCTTGTAAATTAAAAAAAGGATTCAATGACTTACGGTCGATATTCCATTGATGGCAAGTAAATCCGTATTGGCTGAAGCTGTCAATCAACCGAGGGTCCGTCATGCCCATCACCAGATGCACATCAGCCCCGGCGTTTAAAGTCGCAAGCGCGCGCTGGAGCCAGTGCAGCTCAAAATACCAGTCTACGTTAATAACGTAGACGAAGACGGGGGCTTTCTTAAGACTATGCAAGACAGATCTCAGTTATAGGCGCATGCCTGATAAAACCGCAGGTTTTCAGCATTCATGCGTACTGCAGCGCTCGCGGATAAAAACAATAACATGATCAACCCCCATCATCAGCAATAAACTGATAGAGAAAAAATCCCTCGGGCGCTGACTGCAAATCGATTCATTTAAAAATAGCATTTTAATTTTTGCCATTAGAGTTGCCGTTATCAGAAACATGGGTTATTAACTTATTTTAGCTGTGTCATTCAATAAGCCGCCAGAAGCCTTCAACAAGTTTAACACCTGTCTTTTTTGCACTTTATGCCGGATTATTTCCGGCTAAAAACCTTTTTACTGGCCTTTCCAGCGCTCCAAGCCGCTAATAAAATTCCATACAGCGGCTGTCAAAAAGACCTCTGTCGAAAAATAACTCCGTACTGCATACTGAATAATAAAATTCAGCCGTCAGTCAGGCATCAGAATATTATCAAGGATAGGCAGTCGTTTAATCAACAAATTACAGGCTTTTTGAATGACAACAATCATAAAACCCTGCCGCTATATTTTTTGCCAAAGAATGACCAGGCAGAGCTGGCTGGTCAGAAAACCAGGCCGGCACCAGGATTTCCGCCTGACCATAACGATGCAACAGATGTCAGTGCACGCTGTTTAAGATCAATTGCAATTTTAGAATGAGGTTGTCGGATTTTTTTTGCATGTATAAGGGCATTTCAATCGCGTAACGTATTCTCTTCAATAATCCGGCCTGCCGATAAGCTAGAAACGCCGAAATCAAATACGAGTCTTCAGTGCTTAAGTCGCTTTTATAGCGTTCAAGAAATTCCCTGGCCTGGGCAATTCTGGAATTTTTCTTCCGATACAGAAAAAACCGTTTAATTCTGCCCAGCCACAAAGCGAAACCGTTTTTTGCGCCGACCACATTGCCGCCATGCTGCCTGTACAGCATAGAGGGTTCCCGGTCATAAATAACCTGCCCGAAGCAGACGGCCACCAGATAGACCCACCAGTCATGCATGATCAAATTTTTTGTATTGACCTGGTGTATTTTTAGGGCGGTCAATAGACTCCCGTTCATAACTACTGTGCAGCCAGTCGTGATATTTTGCACAATAGCGTTTTTGAAGCTTATCTCTTTTTCAGGCGGCAAGGATTGCCAGAGAAAATCTCCATTTTCATCAACGGCCTTATAGCAGGAACAGTACATGACCGGTTTTGATGCGTCCTTTAACCGGTCGACGGCCCGGATAAGTTTGTCCGGCAGCCAGATGTCGTCCTGGTCGGCGAAAGCGACAAACTCGGCATCCGGCGGAACTTTCCTGAGCAAGGCAAAAAAACTGTTGATGACGCCGATGTTGTCGCCATACTCAACGTCGATATGAGCATGGCTTTGGGCAAAGGACGCCAATATGGCCCTGGTTCCATCGCTTGATCCGTCGTCGCGTATATAGAGTCTGATTGATACCGATTGTTGCGCAAGAATGGATTCAAGCTGTTCGGATAAAAATCGCTCGCCATTATAGGTCGAGAGAATAACATAGACTTCGTTCATAGTCGTATTCACGGGTTTTTCCTGTTCGAGTCGTGATAAAGCATGGCTATCACCATATATTGTGCGTTATTGGCGTTTTTTCGCGCTCTTTCAGTCAGCCTGTTTCAATGCGCGCAGCAGCGCAATATGCAATCCAACAGCATTCAATAATTGATAAGCGACGATTCCGATTGCGATGCCGACAATACCGATTGCATTGAACGCCAGCACTTTTATGCCTGCACAAATGAAAAAATTGACCATCGCAAGCCTGACTACCACGCTCGTCCGGCCCAATGCGTAAAGGCAACTGACCGCCATTTGGCCGGCTACGCCTGCGACCAGCATGCCGCCCATCACCATCATAAGCTGCCACAGCACATCGATTTGCCCGGCGCCGAATTTCCCATAGCCGACCAGCAAAGTCAGCGCCCATTTCCCGCACAAAACGAAAATACCCCATACAGCCAGCGCCATTGTTCCGGTCAGCAGCAGCTTCCGTCGATAATTTTGCCTAAGCCCGGAAGTATCGTTTGACTTCATGCTCCTTGCCGCAAATGCCAGCAAAGGCATGGCGAATACTGTATTGGTAAGCGCCAAAAATATCCCGTAGAGCTGGTTGCCGAAGGTCAGCAAGCTGATACTGCCTGCGGAGCCGAATGAAGCCAAGTAACGGTCAACGACCGGGCCGCTTTTGTTGATCAATTCGCCATACAGCAAAGCGCGCATGCGTTGCCAGACCATTTTGGTCAGCGTCCGGTCGTACCTCGAGCGAGCGCGCCAATCGACCCATTTGAACAGCATAACAGCCCATAATCCCCAACGCATGACAGCGCCCCAGGCGACCGATACGATGCCATAAACGGGCATTGCATAAAATACGCCGGCCAGTACGACCATACCGGCAATAAATTGGGACAATTCCGGATAAATAAACCGCTGCTCGGCATGATAAGCCGATGTCAACACCGTCGTCAGTCCGCCAAAAACCAGGGTAGCCGACATCACCTCAGCCATTTCAATCGCCCGATCGAGCGCTTGCTTCGAAAGTCCCGGCGACAATAGCGGAACCCACAGATAAGCCGACAAGCTCAACATGGCAGCGATAACCGCAAAGGCAAAAAATGACTGTAACAGCAAAGATTTTACGTTCGCGGTCAAATTTTCCCCGGCTAACCCTATCAACAAAGGCACCAATACCCTGATCAGGATATCGCTGAAAATTGTCAGAGGAATTAAGGTCAGCATCTGCGCCGAAAAATAAGCATCGGTATCGGCGCCTGGGCCGATATAGACCAAAACCAGCCACTGGATGGCCATGGCAATAGCCAGATTCAGAGCGGTCAATCCACCCAGCGAAAAAACAAATTTCATTGCTATTTAAGATGTTATATCAAGAATTGGACTATTTTCAGGCTGAATGGACAACATCCATTCGTTTATGATGACTGCCATGCCTGGCGCGAATAGCGGCTATGGCTACGCCGAAGTTTGGCAAAGCCAGCGATCCAGAGCAAGCGCTACGCTTGGGTTGAGATAACCCGTTGAGCCGTCAGCCTTTGCTATCTAAAAAACCTCTGGGCTTAAACCCCAGATCCTGTGCCGCCTCTTCATGATCGAAAACCATATCCTGATTCATGCGAGACGCCATTTCAACGGTCAGCGACTTGAATCTGGGCAGGACCCGCAAACACATAACGGCATATTGAAACACGCCTAATGGCAGCGATAGCAAAACAGGCGGTTTTCCGATTGATAAAAATATGCGCTCAACCATTGCCCGGTAAGTCAGCCGTTCTTTACCCGACACAACATAAGCGCGGTTTAGCGCCCGCTCTGAAAAAAGCGCCGAACAGCAGGCATCAACGACATCCTCAACATGCACCGGCTGCCGCTTGCCTGTAGCTTTGCCAAGCAAGGGAAAAAAGCCGAAGCGCTCGATAAAATGCGCTATCCTGGCAATGTTCCTGTCCTTGCCGTAGCCATAAATCATGGTCGGCTGGATAATGACCCATTCCACGCCTTGTTTTTCAGCCCAAGCTTTCAAGCTTTCTTCACCGCTGATCAGATGCTCGGCCAGCGCCTGCTCCGATGCATCCTTGGATGTCTTTTTGGTAAAGCGACTGGTTGAACTCAACGCCACGATACGGCGAATGCCATAGGCTTCCAGCATCGGAAACAACGCTGGCAAAACCCAGATAGGTCCCAGGCTGACCCAATTTTCAATTGTTCGCGTTTCAACAGAATAAGGCGTGGTCAACGGATCGGCCGCGTTCTCACCTAAAACACGCCAACTTAGTTTTGATGCATGATGATCAGAGCTGATTTTCTGAGGTTTGCGCGAAAATGCCGTAATCTCGACATCCAGCCCTGCCAATCTATCCAGGAGACATTCTCCGACAAAGCTGGTCGCACCAATAATCCCTACTTGCTGCTTATCCATTCAACAACCTCAGACGATGCACAATATGACAACTGGTAAAATAAACAACCAGCATGCTGAACCGCAGGCCGATACCCGCGCCGACCAGCCACATTAAAGGCCTTGGATACTGATGGCTGAAAAACTTACGGTAAAAGCGCATCATGCCTTTATGCTTGTGCCATTCCACAAATATGGGACGAGAGCGGCTACACATGCCCTTGTGATGAACCACGTGCGCATCCGGCACAAATAGAATCTTCCATTTTTTCTGACGAAAGCGCATGCACCAGTCCAGATCTTCGCAATGCAGGAAATACGCCTCATCCCACAGCCCGACATCTTCAATCGCTTTGCGTTTGACCAGCATGCAAGCCCCGGAGATGGCTTCTATTTCGACAGGATGAACCGGCAACGGCTGCTTATTCAGGTGGAAATCAAAAAACAGTTTTGGCCAGCGGTGCTCAAATCGAGATAAACCGAAGGCTCTTACAAAAGAACGCCAAGGTGTGGGAATGGCCCGCCTTCCGCCGCCCTGCTCCCTGCCATCGGGACCAATCAGCAATCCGCCTGCCATGCCGGCCTCGGCGCACTCATGGAACACATCCAGCATGGCTTGAATGGCATCGGGATTAAGCTCACAGTCCGGATTAAGAAACAATATGTAGTCGCCTTTGGCAGCCTGCATTCCGATATTGCAAGCTGCGGCAAATCCCAGATTTCGTGAATTCCGGATAATTTTGACGGTTCCCAACAACTCATCCTGGGCGCTCAAGTTCACCAGGCTTTGGTCGGAGGAAGCATTATCCACAACAATGATTTCCCCGACTTGACCTGCCGCGGAACGAATACAGCTCAAAAGCATATCGCCCGCATTATAATTGACAGTCACCAGGGTCACAGCATCAAGTTGTTTACTCATCGACCTCGAACTTCTCTCCGCTGCATTGTCTTGCAGGAATAATTTGATTATTTAATTAATTGTCAAATCTTGCACACTGATACAGTGAGCTTCGATTGATTTAGAGTGTCACCATCATTGAAATAGTAGCCACTTTACCCACAGAATAACTTTGCCCTATCTGTGCAATTGTGAAGTATATCACTGCCATTAAATTAGAGACTATCAGGACTTATGCATTTTGCCCCACCGGAATGCCTACCCCTACCGTTGTGTAGGGTCAGTGGATAAACGACATCCCGCAGATCAAAGCACATCGGCAAAACCCTTTCTGGTCCTTTGAAACCAGATATAACCTGCCCAGGCTATAACACTAGCGACTAACATATACACACCCAAGCTGGTCCAATCAGGCAATCGTCCCCAAATGAGCACATCGCGCGACTGCTCGATAATAAAAGTGAGTGGATTGGCCATGATGACGGGACGGTATTGTTCCGGCAAGGCCGTAACAGGAAAAAACACCGGCGATAAAAACATCATTACCGTGGTAATGATGCCGATGGTTTGCCCCACATCCCGAAGGAATACCCCCAGGGAAGCGAGCATCCAGGCAAGGCCCAGGGCGAGGATAACCAGAGGCAGCAATACGAATGGAATGAAAATTACCGTCCAATGCAGATAGCCGTTAAATATAACAAACGCGGCAAGCAGCACGCTTAAACTGACCAGGCTGTGAAACAGCGCTCCTCCCATGCTGACAATAGGCAATATCTCCAGCGGAAACACCACCTTTTTGACATAATTGGCATTGGCCAGAATCAAGCCAGGCGCGCGGTTGAGCACTTCAGCAAACAGCCCATGCACAATCATGCCGACAAACAACACCACGGCAAACTGGGTTTTGGTTTCCTCCGCGCCTCCCACGCCCCAGCGGGCTTTAAAGACAACCGAGAAAACAAAGGTATATACCACCAGCATGAACACGGGATTGAGAAACGACCAGAACAATCCCATGACAGAACCTTTATAGCGTCCGACTACTTCGCGCACGGTCATTTGCCTGATAAGCTGCCGGTTGCACCATAGGCTTCGTGCCAGCGCCTTGGGTGATGCGGATTGCACGGCATATGGATTCATGGGCATGTCCCGGTTTGTTTCAAAGGTATAGCCTGAATCAAGCAGATGATAACGTTGATTGTAAATTCAATACCCAGATCCGCCGCCTGACTGCCGGTATTGTGGTTGAAACCTTGATAAAATGACATGTAGTTCTCTTGGTGGATGTCTGGACACTTACCCTGCCTAGATTATTTTAGATTGTGCCTCTGGTTTCGCGTAAACCACTTCGGCCAGCAATTTCTTATACAACTGCACATATTGTTCGCCCATTCTTTTCCCGGTAAACAATTTTTCATATCTTTCTCGTGCCGCTTGTCCCATGCGTTTAGCCAGCTGCTCATCCTGATCCAGTTTTTCCATGGCTTCGCGTAACCGTCTTGAATCGGATGGCGGCACTACAAAACCCGTTTCCTTGTCACTATTGACATAGCTGGTGCCTGTGCCGATTTCCGCAGAAATCAAGGGCTTGCCAAACATGGCCCCTTCCAGCAAAGTGACGCCAAAGGCTTCCGAGCGTAGATAAGAAGGAAAAACAATTGCTCTTGATAATCGAATCAGTGCGACTTTTTCTTCATCGCTGACGTAGCCCAGAAACTGGACATTTTCTAAACCCAGTTCACTGGCCTGCTGCCGCAATTCATTCTCTATCGGTCCCGAACCGACGATGACGACCCGCAATGCCGTATTTTTAATGGCTTCAAGCAGAATACGCAGTCCTTTGTAATAACGAAGCACGCCTATAAATAGAAAGAAACCTTCCCCGCATTGCGCCCGAACGGATTCCATCTGTTCGGCATCTACAACCGGATAGCTGGCGTCATCCAATCCGATAGGAATAATCTCCACTTTTTCGGAAAAAGTCCCCAGGACATCGCTCGTTGCAAAGTAATTGGGCGAGGTTGAAACGATACAGTCAACGTGCGTAAGAAAATACTGCTTTAAGGGACGGTATAACGTTAACCAACCCTTCTGCCTGACAATATCGGAATGATAAGTAACAATCGAGGGCTTCTTGACTTGCCCTAACAAATGAAGCAAGTCGGCAAAAGGCCAGGGAAAATGATAATGCACAATATCCGCCCATTCCACCAATTGCTTGAAGCCTGACAATGCACTGATAGACACACTGCATGAAGCAATTTCAAAGGTCCGGTTAAAACGGTAAACATCGGCCTCTTTTCTCGATATGACAGATTGCCCCGATTGCGGACTTAGGGTAAAAACCCTGCTTTCCACATTATGGCATTTGGTATTACGGCAGATCTGCCGAATCACTTCTTCCAGACCGCCCTGGGTATCGGGAAAATAAGTTCTATAAACATGAAGAACTTTCATTAAAACGCCTGTTGCAATCGATTAACTCGCAAAAATAGAAACCGGTGACAGCTATCTATGTAAATGTAGTGCAGATAGCCAATGCTATATAGTCATAGCCTATCACATCCCTGTGCCAGATCAGCAACTGCTTTTTTCATTACGGTATTTCAGCAACTGTTCCTACGTTATTTTAGAAGCTAAGATCTGGCACTGATTGCTTCAAGGTAAACTGCAACCGTTTCTTCGGCGCAACGCTGCCAACTGAATCCAGCGGCCCGGGCCAGTCCCTTTTCAATTGCACTGTTACGCCAGATGTCGTCTTCCAGCCCTGCCGCAATCAATCCCGACAGACTATCCACGTCCATTGCTTCGCACATGCCGGCCGCATCACCCGCGACCTCGGGCAAGGAAGAAGCATTTGAGCAGACCACCGGCACTCCGGAAGCCATCGCCTCCAGTATCGGCAAGCCAAAACCCTCATACAGCGAAGGAAATGCAAACAGACGGGCGCCGGCATAAAGCAAGGGCAAATCCTCGGCAGGCACATAGCCTAAGTAACGTACCCAACCCTCACGACTGGCCGCCTTGATGCGTTCATGCAGTTTTTCGCTTTGCCAGCCTTGATAGCCCGTCATAACCAACGGCCATCGCTGCCGCAAGTTCAGAGGCAGTAACCCATAAGCATCGAGCAGGACATCCAGATTCTTACGAGGCTCTATGGTCCCTGCAAAAAGCGTATACCCACCCATGGTTAAACCATAGCGAGCACCTGTTGCAGACCATTCGGCCTGATTGCGAGGATAAAACTCCGGACTGCTGGCCAACGATACGCTGCGAATTTTATCGAGCGGCCAAGAGAAATGCTGCGCGACTTCCTGCCGGGTAAATTCGGAGTCCGTAATCAACATGTCGGCCCTGCGCAACGAAAGCACAATCTGTTTTTGCATGAACCGCACACGCTCCGGCGGATGGCAGTGAGACCAACTATACACCGACAGATCATGAAAAGTGCTGACATTGACGCCGGCAAACCCGGGCAGATAGTAATTAGGCCCATGAAAGACAAAATCCTCAAGCCCAAGCAAAACGCGCTGCCTTCTCCAGTTCTTGAATCCACTGGCCAGATCCACTACTGTGTGGCTTTTCAGCAGCTGTTTTTTTAACTGCCTGATCAGCGATGTTCTGCCATCGTCAACACACGCTGCCGCCGCTGGCAGAGACGGCACAAAACGGGATCCGGACAGCAGCCTCAGATCACCGACATCGTCCAGCTTAGCAAGGTGGCGCACTAATTCAAAGGTATAACGCCCAATGCCTGTCAGAGGGAATCGTACCGGGTCAATCGATACAATAACCTTCATCAACTTTCGACCAACATCCAGCGCAGCGTATCAACCAAGGCCGGCGACGGAATCTCCCCTACTGTACCAACCAGTTTTGCCGGGCTGCCGCATAAGCGGTGAATCTCATTGCTGCGTACAAAGGCCGGGTTTACGTTGACCTGCAATTGATGACCCGTGATCTGGCCCAACAGCTCAATCACGGATTTGAGCGTTACCGGCTTGCCGGAGCAGATGTTATAGACCTCGCCGGGAGTAGCCTTCTGCAGCAATCGCAAATAGGCTTCGCAGACAAAGCGCACATCGTTAAACTCGCGCTCCACATCAAGATTGCCTAGCTCAACCGCCTCTGCCTTCTGCGCAAAATGCGCGACCAGCTTGGGAATGACAAACGACTTGGCCTGCAACGGGCCTGTATAGTTAAAAGGCCGCGCGAAAAACAACGGCAGCCTGTCGAGATAAGTTCTGGCCATATACTCCATGGCCAGCTTGCTCATGGCGTAATGATTGACCGGCGCCGGCGCTTGCTCTTCCGTAATGGGTGACCGCTCGCAGTTTCCATACACATTGGCGCTGCTGGCGATCAAGACACTGCGTGGCGGCTGCGCAAGGGCGGCCAGAGCCTCCAGCAGATTCAGCGTGCCAATCACGTTGACATTGTAAAACGCACTGGCATCGGCGTGCCCGACGAAGCTGATCGCAGCCAGATGAACGACGGCTTCCGGCGCTGCTTCAATTACCTGCTGCCGTACTGCTTCACGATCTTTGAGATCGGCTTGCAGAGTAATAACCTCGTGCCCACAGGCACGGGCAGCCTTGACAAAGTGCTGCCCGGTAAAACCCTGTCCGCCCGTGACCAGCAGCCTCAAAATGAGAACCCCTGTGTATTGCGGCGCAGATCAGCCTCCACCATCATCTGACACAACTGCTCCAGCGTAGTTTTAGGCGTCCAGTCCAGCTTGGCTTTGGCCTTGGCCGGATTGCCGATCAGCAAGTCCACTTCGGCAGGGCGATAGAATCTGGGGTTAACGCGTACCACCGTTTGTCCTACTTGTAACGCCTTCTCGCCTTGAGCGGAGTCAGAGTGAATAGCTGCAATCACAGCATATTCCTCATCGCCGTGGCCTTTAAACTCAAGCTCTACGCCAATCGCCTTGAACGCCATGCGTACAAAATCACGCACGGTTTCCGTGCGATTGGTCGCCAGCACGAATGTATCGGGCTCATTAGCCTGCAATATACGCCACATGCCTTCCACATATTCCTTTGCGAAGCCCCAATCGCGCTTGGCATCCATATTGCCGAGTTCCAGAACATCCAGCTTGCCCAGCCTGATTTTGGCTACTGAATCGGTGATCTTGCGCGTAACGAACTCGCGGCCCCGCAAAGGACTTTCATGGTTGAACAAAATGCCGCTGGAACCAAAAATGTCATAACTTTCACGGTAATTGACCGTCATCCAGTGCGCATAGAGCTTGGCCACACCATAAGGGCTGCGCGGGTAAAACGGGGTATCTTCCACCTGGGGAATGGCCTGAACCTTGCCGAACATCTCGGATGTGGACGCTTGATAAAACCGGATCTTCGGATTAACAAGACGAATGGCTTCCAACAAGTTCAATGCACCAATGCCGGTAATCTGGGCCGTGGCGCTAGGCTGTTCAAAACTCACGCCGACAAAGCTTTGCGCTGCCAGGTTGTAAATTTCATCCGGCTGCACCTTCTGCACCAGCGCGATGCTGGAACCCAAATCCGTCAGATCATATTCCACCAGATGCAAATTGGGATGGTTCTGGATACCCAGCTCTTCTATGCGCCAGAAGTTGACGGAACTGGTGCGGCGGTAAGTGCCATAGACGGTATAGTCTTTTTCCAACAGTAACTCCGTCAGATAAGCACCATCTTGACCGGTGATTCCTGTAATAACCGCTTTCTTTAATTTTTTATTACTAGACATCTTTACATCCAACTTTATAAAGGAACAATTCTTAATTCAGTAAAAGCAATACCTAATTTTCGCTCATCGGCACTCAAACCCAAATCTTTAGGCGAAGCCGGAGATGGAATATCAAATTTAATAGTTTTATCTTTTTGAGAGTTAACAAACTCAATCACCTTTCTTTCATGTGAGGCATTCAACTTAAAGTTTTTTGTAATTCCACCTACATGGACCATAAATTCTTTTCCAACATTAGGTCCGAATGCGCGCGCCACTAGCTGAACCGCAAATTTTTCTGGCAAAGGCATTGCAAACTCAAGAGTTACAGTCTCACCTGCTGACCATCGCCCCCATCCCTCTGCAGAGCACAATCCACGACTTTTTGTAATAACGCCCGGCCATGAAGACTTTTTGAAATCAACAATAACTATCCGATCCAGAGTAAAACCATTCATTGGAAATTGGGAAGACATTTCTTTTCGCAATAAATGATCTCCAATAGCCAAAACCCACTCTTTGCCAACCGGAATTTTCGATAAATCATAGCTTGTTCCTTCAGGAATTACCTCAAATGAAGCCTGCGTACTATCAAGGTAAAACAGTGAGCGGAACAATCCAGATAGATCTGAACCAACAATCAATAGCTTCGAAATTTCCTCATTAGATAAATGCTGTTTAGCGAATATTCCCGCCTTGTCATAAACATCAGGGATAAGTCTCTGTCTAAGTTCCTGATTGATATATATTGTTGAAAAAAACACTGAAAGCGGCATAAATAGATAAATGAAAAATTTAGCACCGGCTCGAGCATCGTAAACCCATACAGTAAGAGTGACAAAAGATATTCCGCTCAAAACATGAAAGACAGTCGAGTTAGAAGTAAAACCGCGTAGTTCTGGGCTGTCAACAAGACTTGGTGTATAAGGCATCAAATGGGTATAAACAGCATATAAAATCGTAGCACCAATTGGAAAAGCAGCAATCGCCCTCCATTTGAGCGTGCCATTAATTGGCTCTAAAGACAACTGGGAAGTAGCAATTATGAGTAATAAGGGTAGCATGAAATTATAGTAGCGCATATGAAGACGGGCGGCCGTCTCGTATGGTCCAGTATTTGCAACCGAAGCTGTAAAAAGGCAAGTAACTAAAATAAGGCTAGCCAGAATCGCAAGGGTATAAAACGTAATTTTTTGATCTGTTTTTACTTCTGTTTTAGTGCCTATCGCATTAAATAAGAAACTAATCGCGAAAGCGATCGGCATACCAAACATTAAGGAAATTGCTAATACATGCCCTTTGAGAATTTCAGCTGACGCATTTAATAGTTCCAAGTAGCGTTGAAAATTTGATGTAGTAGAACTCGCTACTGAACTATACATAGGACCAAAAATAGTAATTCCAGACTTACCGGCAAGAAAATAACCAAGTAATAATTTCGTAAAAAAAACAAAGGCAATAAAAAAGAAGACATTCCTGAAGGCCTGCAGAATCCAGTCATCTCCATTTTTTCTGCTGGCATATAAGACATATATCACGACTGCAGGCAAGAAAAACAGAGAGTGGGGCTTAACCAGTGCAGAAAGGCCTAATAGTATTCCCCCCAAGCTCCATGCCACTGAATCAGACGAATTATCTAACTGCAAGACAAACCATGTGAAGAGCCAAAAGGAAAAGAAATATAGCGCTTCTGGCATGTAATACGCTGTATAACTATTAATTGGCCCCAATAGGGCCAGAAATGCAACAATTGACGCAATGCCTCTAGTGCATACCCGTCTGGCCGTTAGATAAATAAAAGGCGCGGCCGCAACAAAAAACAGGGCATTTAATATTCTCGCGCAACTGAGAAAACCATCTCCGCACGTATTGGTAATACTGTATATTGCTAAATATACGTAGCCCGGAATTGTTGAATCCGAGAGCGGTAAAAGTCTAGAGAATTTGCTATAGATATATTCATCGGCAAAAACAGTAGGATAAATATCCCAGTTTCTAAATAAAAGAGCAGCAAATACTATGCTTAAGCAAACAGCAAAAGTTAGGAAATTTTTTCTAATTTCACTGTTAAGGTTTGATTTTATTTTAAGCACACATCCTCTCAATGTTTTTTGCATTGAAACAACGCAAGAAACACTCCCAAAGCTCATCTCTTCCGATTCCATCATTACCGCTTACCTTCTTTCCACTCAAAAAAACCATAGTCTGGCAAATTTTTTAATGAGAAGAGGAAGCCCTGGATATACAGAAACCCAGACACCAAGTGCTATGAAAATGGCTCCAACAAAGGTATTCCAGCTTATATTCTCATTCAGCAAAAAATGGGCAAGTATCGGTACAATGAAGAAAGCTAAAGCAACAAAAGGATATGCCACTCGTAATGGAGTCACTTTGAGTACAAGAAGCCACATAATTGTGGCAAAAAAATACACGACTAGCGCAACAATAAGTTTGATATTTAGAAGACTAGCAGCTAATCCAGCAATGGAAAATTCAAAACTGCTTGAAGCCATTTTGAACAATATCTGACCAGCAGACAGTGCCAGCACTGTCAAGAGGATGAACACAAGCTGTAATAAAGACATTAAAGAACCTGTTTATTTGTCAAAGATATTGTTAATTTTTATTGCGATGTAAAGGACGTCGAGGGGTGGCGGAAATGTCATATGCTAAAAAAGCCAAAATAAATTGAAGGCCTATTATTACAGGCAGTGCCGCAAGCATAACCGTGCCGACCGGAGTTACTACTCCCGCTTGCAAAGAAGTTATCCAATGATAACTTCCAAACACAAGCCCAAACACCAGCATAATTATTCCCAAAGGCAGTTCAATCGACGCTATCGACATATCCCTGAGGTAATAATTATAAAAAATTCGCTTCGCGAAATTTCGGATATGCTTGAACAAAAACTCCCCAACAATCTTTGATATTTTCAGATTGCTAACTTCATCGTCATACTTCGCATCCATCGGTATATCCACAACCACTGCACGTAGGGTATTAAGCCGAAAGAGCATGTCGGTCTCAAAAAAATAGCGGTGGCTAATCTTATTGAACGGAAGATATCGGGCAACATCCCCATGAATCGCCGTATAGCCATTGGTTGGGTCAAATAAATCCCAATAGCCAGACGAAAGCTTCGTCATAAAGGACAATACTGCATTGCCGAATAAGCGCATTTTCGGCATCACATGAATTTCTTCCAGATCGAAAAAGCGATTTCCTTTCGTATAGTCGGCCTCGCCGCCTGCAATCGGCGCCACAAAATCTGGAATTAGGCCTGGATTCATCTGACCATCACCATCTACCTTAACGATAATATCCATTCCTTCAGCAATCGCGGCTTTGTAGCCTATTATTACCGCACCACCTACCCCTTGATTTTCTGAATTTCGAATGACCTTAACTCGCTCGTCTGTACAGGTTTCCTTAACCTGCTCCCCAGATCCCTCAGGACAACAATCATCGACAACATAAATACGGCACACCTCCGGACCAATTTTATTTATTACCCCAAAAATGTGATTGCCAACTTTATAAGCAGGTATTACAACCGCAATTTTTAAGGATGGTGTGGCGATATTACTCATATTTTCTAGTCTCCTTGATTCTTGTTCAGTGATGTTTCCTGGCATTCGCTACGAGTTAATAATCAATCACTCTTATCCCGTAAAAACGAGCTCACTATATGGTGCGAGTTTGAGTATCGCGTGTAATATTTCGATATCTGCTTCGTCTAGCTGTTGATAATTTAGGATGTATAAATAATATTTTTTATAAGCGTTTTATTTAATTCTTGGGCTGTAAAGTGGGCAAAATTTTGGCCATAAGCTGCTGTACACTACCTTTCCAAGTCAACCACTCCATCCCTTCTGCACTTGGCGATTTGCCTTGGGCGTTCAAACTCAGCCATGAAACAAGTGCCTTTTTAATAGAATCAGCCTTCTGGCCTTTGAAGTAGTATGCATGATCGCCAGCTACCTCGCGAAATACTGGAATATCCCGCGCAATAATAGGCAATTTATGTTGCGCAGCTTCAATGAGAGGCAAACCAAAACCTTCACCTTCACTAGCGGCAATCAAACACGTACTGACTGCGTAGATTTTTTCTAAGTATTCGTCGCTGATACCATCTAACCAAAATAGATTCTTCCCCAGCCTAGGGTGATGACGCAAGCGATCTACCAGTGAATCCATTTTCCAGCCTTGTTTGCCGACGATAACCAGATTCACTTCGATACCCTGCGACCATACTTTTTCAAACGCGTCGAGTGTTTGAATGTGCCCTTTGCGGGGCTCCAGTGTGCCGACCATTAAGAAACTCGGATAAGCGCTAATGGCGTTTAACACCAGCTTAGTGTCATCCGGCATACCTTTCGATGGCATCGAAGCATTTATATCCGCTCCCAAATGAAACCAGTCTATTTTAAAAGGGCGTCGAAGGACTGTTCTGCTCATCTTGTGCCATGCCGCTAATTCATCTGCTACAGCCTTGGATATGCATATGGCATTACCGACTTCGGCAAGCACCTCTAGCCAATCATGGTGCAGTTGCTCGACCGCATCAGGAAATGCCTTAGGTAATAAAATCGGCAGAAGGTCATAAACTGTAAACCAGATTTGTACTCCATGATTCCGCATTTGCTCGAAATCTGCTCGGCGAGAAATGACTAGATGAGACAAATCGAGGCAGAGAAACATGTCGCCTGCATGATACTCAATGAAGTCATCCTCTAGAGAGGGCTCGGATATGCCAAGGAAATTGAGAGCAAAGCAGCGTGCATAGCGATAGCCTTGATCTGTAGAGGCATAGACTGGCTCCACCCGATAACCATCAGGCGGATTGATAAGCAATTCTTTCAGAATACTGCGTACTACACGCTGAATACCGCTTTTTAAATCATATTGCACCAGTTCCGAGACATCCACCAGCAACTGTCGCGGAGCAATCCGGGGCTGAATAACAAGAGCCATTGCTTCCGCCAACGAAATCCATGATTGTGCTTCTTTTGGCGCCGACTCAAGGTGAGCCAATGCATGGGATAACGCAGACACGCCGGTATGCTCCGCTCTGTATGTTGTCTCGATTGCCTCCGCATAGAGATCGGCGCAGGCTCGAGGCGCATGATGTTCAAGAATAATCTCTCGCGCCTTTGCCCCCAGTTGATGCCGATATGCAGGATCACGCCATAGAGTTTCCAACGCTGCTATCAATGCCGTATCATCAAATTCATCCGCTAGCTTCAACACTCCGTCATCCGGCAAATCCGCCATACTACCATTGGCATTGACGATAGTTGGAAGACCGTAATTCATACAGTCCAGCACGGTTCCCGACGTTTCACCACGGGATTGTGTACGCAATTGCACGCCAACATCGGCCGCCGAAAGATAATGACGAAAAGTATCGGCATCTGCCCAGCCGGTGATGCGTATACGCTTGTCCAAGCCGCTGCGGCGTATCGTGGCAACGAGGTCCGTTCCGTAATCACCGCTGTGATTTTCTCCGACAAACACCAACACGCAATTGGCGTTTTTCGCCAACGTCGAGGCTAGCCACGCATTGAGCAAGCGGTGGTTCAGCTTGATTGGTCCCAGCAAACCAAAACTGCACACCACAAAATCATCATTGCTTAATTTTAATCGGCTACGTGCTTCCGCTCGAGCAATATTAAATCTTGGGACTCTCAGATGTGGAACAATGGCCCAATCATTTGCCACATCTTTACCATACCAATGGGTTGCCAGTCGCCTGGAGTTTTCGGAATGTACAATCACACCCAGCGCACTCTGAAGCACTCCAAGGTTGCACGGATAATGCCAAACTGCTTCTGCATTGTCAGATGCATGAAAATGTTTCTGCACAGCCGCATAGCCATGACTTCGGTAAAGAGCTTTCACCCAAGAATTAGGCTGATAACCGACGAACTCCATGTGCGCTATAATACTTGACAAGAAAAAGTCATGAAGAACAACAATGCCCGGCACATCTTCTAATAAACTGAACATGTGTTGATGGAAATGTGAGTTACCAAAATGGTAGAGCACCCGATCGTAACGATCTGAATGAGCCCTAAACCACTCCACACTACGTAACGGGCAATTGGCTTTGATCCACTGATCGGATACCGCTTCTTGCGCTATAATTACATCGATATCGTAGTGCCGAGAAAGCTCGGGCAGAAGCTCGGCGCTGTAATCACTTATGCCGCTCCGCTCTGGAGGCAATGGCGATACATACGCCAGTTTAGGACGGCGAACTGATATGACATTTGGCAACGATTGACTAATCTCTTTATCATGCAATATTTCAAATGCAGTGATTGCCTGTCGCGCGCAAACATCCCAAGAGAAGAGTTTAGCCTGCTCCAGCCCATGCCGCTCCAGTTCCAACCGAAAGGCGTCATTAGTAAGCACTTCTTCAAGTTTTTCAGCGATTGCCTCGTCACACATCGGGTCAAATAATGCATCGTCTCGCCCAATTACCTCCGGCAAGCTGGAAGTATTAGCGCCGATCACCGCCCTGCCGCAAGACATGGCTTCCAATGCGGGTAAGCCAAAGCCTTCATGCCACGACGGGAATACAAATGATTTGCACAAATTGTAGAGCGCCAACAAATCTTCTTCAGGCACAAATCCTGTCAGCACTAGCTCATCAGACTTCAGCCCTTGTTCCTTAGCCAGCTTCTCAAGCGAGTCTCGACTTTGTGGCTGAATAGAACAGACAATGGCAAGTTGATGAACAGTGCGGATTGCTTTGGGCAGCATTGCATAGGCGCGAATAAGACCTTCTATATTCTTGCGGTGGTCAATGCCTCCTGTATACATCACGAATGGCCGATTTAAACCGTAACGCTGACGAATCTCCTGTTCTCTCTCGCAATTAATTTGTTGCGGTTGAAATTGCGGATCAGCGGCCGTTGAGATATTAACGCATGTCTCACCCGGAAAACCGAGGTATCGAATTCCTTCTTGCCGGGATGATTCAGAAATGGCGAGCAACAAATCTGCCCGTCGCAAATGGTCGAGTTTATTCTCATACCAGGATTCAACCACTGGATTTTCTAGATAAGGCCGACGCTGAATCAATGGGATCAAGTCGTATAGAACCACTGCCGTTGGTATGATGCGGCTTAGAATTCCGACGCTAGTTACAGCATCATCACCTAATCCTTCAAACAAACTGCTGACAAGGACGATATCCGGCTTAAGACTAGCTAAAAAAGCCTCGCGAACCAATTCAGCGCTGCGGCGACGCCAATCATTCTCATTATTCGAGCTACACACCGGACCGGGCATCTGCCAGACACGGATGTTTTCTTGCGGCACCAAATCCTCGAACGCAGCACGTATCGTTTCAATCGTGTCGGGGAATAAGCCATTGAGAGTGAGAAATATGTCATGCTCGGCACGATTGCGTGCAATAGCCTGCGTCAAAGAAAGAGTATAGCGACCAATGCCGCGATTTCGAGAGCCTGTAGATTGGGCTCCTTGCATATCAATCACAATGCGCATCAATTGTTCCTAGTATCAATAGATTTTTTGAGTTCAGCATAGATACGAGCGGCACGGGGCGAGAGGGTGTCTATTGACTCTTCTTGCATGTTTGATGAATACGTAGTCGCAACAGCACTCTGAGATTCAAAGCTAAAGGAGTGACCCGCTCTCGATGTCATATTTCCACCAGCTATTAAGCCCGATCTCGTGGCTAATAGGCGCAGGTGTTGTTTAAGGCGAGGGTATTTAGCAAGCTTACTTAATGCACGATTTTTTATACTAGGATTATTGAGGCTCTTGCGCATAGCCCATACCAATAAAAGCTTGGCCATACGCTTGGGCAGGCGAATGGCCCATTCTATTATGCGTGCAGGTAAAGCCAGTGACCATTTAGCAATTTGCATAGTTTTACGCAATGGCCAGGTAAGACGCCAGAATGTGCTGGCATAAATGCGTTGATGTTCCTGGCTGAGTTCATGAACTTTGGCATTAGCTTCATCTAGATTACCTTGCAGCCATTGAGCATGGGCTTGTAGCCGAGCATTATGTTCGTTGGCTGCGTTAAACTCATTTTGCAGCCATTGAGTATGAGCTTGTAATTGAGTGTTATGTTCATTGGCTGCTTTTAGCTCAGAGACAAGATGCCCATTTCTCTGCTGATCAGATGCAAGCTGTGCTTCTAACTGCCCCATGCTCCTGCTTAGTTCTTCGATCCGCTGCCTTGCAGTATCCCATCCATTTTGTAGCCATTGAGCGTGGGTTTGCAATTGAGTATTATGATTGTTTGCCGCATCCCATTCGTTTTGTAGCCATTGGGCATGGGCTTGCAATTGAGTATTATGTTCATTGGCAGCATTAATTTGAGCTGCTGATGCTTGTTCACTTGCCTGATGTGCTGCTATCAGCCCTTGGCACAATGTTGAGCTTGCCAAGCCGCTTAGTTCTACACGATCAAATACATTGGGTGGAGAAGAAAACGCTTCAGCAAGTTCGGCATGCTCTCTGGCTACATAAAAACGGTTGAGCCCATCAAAATAGACAAACTGATACTCAGCCGCTGTTAAAACGGGTTCCCAGCTTGTATAGCCAGTTTCTGGTGAACTAGGAATGGTAGCTTCTACAACCATAACCCAAGGGCGCAAAACTTGGCTGTCCCAGCCTTTGAGTACTTGTTCTTCAAGCCCTTCAACATCGATTTTTAGCCAATGGACATCTTTACCCATTAGCGACTCAGTTGCTGTTTTCAATGTTAAAACAGGCACTTGGATACGTTGAGGCACATAGCCTCTCTCAATCCGATGGAGCTGCGCGTACTCATCCACAGCGGTGCTTAAACCCGTATCAGGAATGACATTAAGTTCAAGCATACCTTCGACATCTGCCAATGCCACTTGCAACACCGTTTCATCAGGTCTGTCTTTTCGCAAAAGCTCAGCATAGGCGGGAACTGGCTCAATGTGAATACCGTGCCAACCATGCTCATAAAAGGCCTTGCTGACAGAATCAACTACAGGATGCTGTGCGCCTACATCAACATAAACACCATTTTGCACATGCTTGAGCGCACGCCAAAGCATCACATCTTCAAAATTTTGAGCATATGAGACAAAACTCATTGAGCATATTCCTCTTGCTGGCGAAAGATGGAAAACTGAGCATCAAGCCAGTTACTACCGATGAAATATTCTTGATTCATATTGATTACATCAAACACAAGAAGGTTATCCACCCATTCATAGTTATCGGTTAGATGTGTATCAGAGCTAACCAATGCCGGGGATACAGAGTAAGAACCCGGCCCTAAGGTGCAAGTAAAAGGCAATCTGAAGACAACTGTCTCGCCAGGTTTGACATCCTTTTGTATTTGGCGCGTGTGCCATGTATTGGTACCCCATATTACATGGCCTTGTTTATCGCGGATCATGTAGCCAAGAACCAGATTGGGGATATCTGCATGAACGGATGCTTCTAACCGCAGTTCCACGGCTTGCCCGACTTGGGCAGCGGCTAACTCGTCGCCTGAAGCGGCATCCAGCAACTGAAGCTTTTTAACGCGTGCCTCGCCGGTACCACTTTTGGTCAACAACCAGCCATTTTTTTCACGACGCTGTTCGACATTCAGATTGGCGTTTTCTTTTTCGGCGATAAGTGCGTTGTAATAATCGACGACTTCGTCAGGTTGACCGTCTTTGAGCACACGCCCTTTATCCAGCAAAATGACACGATCACACAAGGTACGCACATCCCCCATACTGTGGGTAACGAGCATGATGGAAACGCCCTCATCTCGGAACTGACGCATACGATCAAAGCTCTTGTGCTGAAAGTAACTATCACCCACTGACAGCGCCTCATCCACAATGAGCAGGTCAGGTTTAAAAGCCGTTGCCACGCTGAATGCCACGCGCATTTGCATACCGCTGGAGTAAGTGCGCACAGGCTGGTCAAAATACTCCCCGACTTCGGCAAAGTCTTCGATTTCAGGCATTGCCCGTTCAATTTCAGCCTGGCTGTATCCCATGAGCCCAGCGGAATGATAGGCGTTCTGCCGCCCCGTCAAATCAGGGCTGAAGCCCATGCCCAGCTCCAGGATTGCCGCCACGCGCCCACACACCTGGGCTTGGCCTTGCGTAGGGCTGGTAGTGCCGGTAATGAGCTTGAGCAGAGTACTTTTGCCGGCACCATTCTGGCCGACGATGCCTACAGCCTCGCCAGGGCCAATGGAAAAACTCACATCTTTGAGAACCCAGTGCTCCTCGCGTGGCGCGATGAATGGAAAAAACCACGAAGCCATCCGCCGCCATTCGCTGCCCCACTGGCGGTAGGACTTTCCCAGATTTTGTACGTGCAGTTCACCACTCATAGTTGGTCCACCATTTCAGGACTGGCTTTGCGAAACAAAAACAGAGCAAAAGCGAGCAGAATCATTGCGATAAGAGCGATTACGCCTAAACCGGCCCAATCAGGGGCATGGTTATACAAAAGTATATTTTGATAGCCCGTGATGATGGGAATCAGCGGATTAAACTCAAGCCAGTTTCGGTATTCTTCCGGGATAATATTTGCCATGTAAACAATAGGGGTGAACCAGAACAGAAATTGCATAATGACGGGCACGATCTGTCCGATATCGCGCATAAAGACGTTGAGCACGCCCAAGGCCAGACCCAGCCCGAGCGCCAGTGCGATATTGACTACCATGAGCACAGGCAGCCAAAAAACCTCTACGCCGGGCATGTGCCCCAGCGCACCGAAAATCGCCAAAATGGCGGCAAAGAGCAAGGTATTGTTGACTAAAGCACTGCCGGTAACGATAAGCGGCAAGGCAATCTTCGGGAATACCAGTTTCTTGAGGAGATTGCCGTTATCGATAAACAGCGTCAAGCAACGATTAACGATTTCAGCAAACAAAGACCAGCCCAAAGTACCCGACATCAGGTAAATGGCATAAGCGTATTGATTATCGATGCCGGGCAGCTTGGCCGACAACACGGCCGACAACACAAAGGCAAAAATAAGCACCTGCGAAAGCGGGTGCAGAATCATCCAAAGGCCGCCCAATTTACTGCGTATGAATTTAGTCTGTAATTCAGTTTTAATGGATGAAAAAATAAAAAAGCGATAACGCCAAGCGGCAGACAGCATTCCGAACATCAAGCGTTTTTCCGGATAAGTGATTCAACTTCAGCAAGCCGTTCCTGTACGGCTGATGGATTGGATCGGGTTTCAATATTCAAGCGCAGCAACGGTTCAGTGTTTGAACTGCGCAAATTAAGTCGCCAATCGGCAAATTCCAGGCTGAGACCGTCAGTCGTGTCTGTGAGTGCGTGTGAATCAGCATAGTAATCGCGTACTGCCTGCAACGCCGCTTCGGCATCAGCAACTGTGTAATTGATTTCGCCACTGCACGGATAGGCCTGAATACGTTCGCCCACCAGTTGCGACAAAGGTTTGCCGCTATGACAGATCAATTCGGCTACCAGCAGCCAGGGTATCATGCCGCTATCGCAGTAGGCAAAATCACGGAAGTAGTGATGAGCGCTCATTTCGCCGCCATAGATGGCATTTTCAGCGCGCATGCGTTCTTTAATAAAAGCATGCCCGGTTTTGGACTGGACGGGAATACCGCCTGCGCACGTCACAACGTCAATCGTATTCCAGGTCAGGCGCGGGTCATGGATGATTTTTTCGCCGGGGTGCTTAGCCAGAAAAGCGGCCGCCAAAAGGCCGACGATGTAATAGCCTTCAATAAATTCGCCGTTTTCATCGAACAAGAAGCAGCGGTCGAAATCACCGTCCCAGGCAATGCCCATATCGGCTCGATGGTCTTTGACAGCCTGCGCCGTCGCGGCGCGGTTTTCCGGCAGCAAGGGATTGGGAATGCCGTTCGGAAAAGTGCCGTCGGGCTGATGGTTAACTTTGATAAACATAACCGGCACGCCCTGTTGCTTGAATACTGACTCTATCGCGTCAATAACATGGCCGGCCGCGCCATTGCCGGCATTGACGACCAGTTTAAGCGGTTTCAATGCGGCGGTATCGATATAGGTCAGCAAATGGGCCACATAGGGGGCAAGAACGGATTGTCGGGTCAGTGTGCCTCGCCCGGCTGCCGGTTCAAACTGATTAGCTTCGGCCAGCGCCTGAATAGCCTTCAGCCCCGTATCGCCGCTGATAGGCTGAGCATTGCGGCGCACCAGCTTCATGCCGTTATAATCCATGGGATTATGACTGGCGGTCACTTCGATGCCGCCGTCAACATCCAGATGGAACGCGGCAAAGTACACTTCTTCGGTGCCGGTCATGCCGATATCGATCACATCGGCGCCGCCATCCATCAAGCCATTGGCCAGAGCCTGCTTGAGAGGCTCGCTGGTGAGGCGAATATCACCTCCGACAGCAACCCGCTTGGCGCCTAGATGTTGCGCATAGGCGCGGCCAATGCGGTAGGCGATTTCTTCATTGAGCTCTTCGCCCAAACGCCCGCGAATATCGTAGGCTTTAAAACAAGGTAACTTCATGATGCAACCCGACCATATTTATCATCGAAACGGACGATATCATCCTCGCCCAGATATTCACCGCTCTGCACTTCAATCATGATCAGATTGACTACCCCCGGATTTTCCAGGCGGTGCTTGTGACCGGCTGGAACACATATAGACTCGTTAGTATTGACGAATAGTTCTCGATCACTATTGACCACTTTCGCCATGCCGCTGACCACAATCCAGTGTTCGCTGCGGTGGTGATGCAATTGCAAGCTGAGGCTGGCGCCCGGCTTGACTTCGATTCGCTTGATCTTGAAGCGCGGTCCTTCTTCCAGAACGGTGTAAGTCCCCCAGGGGCGATATACGGTCCTGTGGAGTTTATGGGCTTCGTGACCTTGGGTTTTAAGGCCGGCATAAAGATGTTTGACATCCTGGGCACGATCGCGGTCCGCAACCAACAGCGCGTCCGGCGTATCGATAACGATCAGATTGTTGACGCCCACGGCGCCGATAATGCGTCCATTGCTTTTAATATAGCAGTTGCTCACATCATGCAGCAGCGCTTCGCCTTCAATGCGGTTGCCTCGCGCATCGGGCTCGGACAGATCGCCCAGTGCGCTCCAGGAACCGATGTCGCTCCAGCCGATGCTGCAGGGCACGACCGCAACATTGCCGGATTTTTCCATCACCGCATAATCAATGGAATCGTCGGGCACTGGATCAAAGGCTTCCGGATTGAGCTCGACCTGCGTAAAGCCTTTGCCTTCGGCCCTGCGGGATTGCTCCATGCAGGCGCGGACAGCGGACAATATCGCCGGGCAATGTTGTTCCATTTCATGTATCAGCGTACCGGCGGCAAAGCAGAACATACCCGAATTCCAGAAATAGCGACCTGATTCGACATATTCCCTGGCTTTATCGAGGCTGGGTTTCTCTACAAAACGCAGGACGGCATTGCCTTCGGCTTCAATATAACCGTAGCCGGTTTCAGGTGCTTCGGGCCGAATGCCGAAAGTGACAAGCTTGCCCTGCTGCGCAAGCTGCTTGGCCTGCGCCACGGCCTCGGCAAAAGCCGGCTGATCAACAATCAGATGGTCGGCGGCCAACACCAGCAAAAGAGCGTCTTGCCCATGGGTTTTCGCTACTTGCAGCGCAGCTGCGGCGATAGCCGGAGCCGTATTGCGGCCAAAGGGCTCCAGGATGAAGCTATTGCCAAGATGTTTATAAGTGCTGCCGGCCACTTGGCGATACTCGTCCTCGGTTTTGAAGAAAAGATCGCGATTGGTAACCGTAAGCACTTCGGCCACTCCCGGCAACGCCGCGCCGCGCAGCCAAGCCTTCTGTAGAAGACTTTGCCCATCGGCCAGACGAATGAAGGGTTTGGGATGCGACTCCCGGGAAACAGGCCAAAGACGTGATCCTGCACCGCCACATAGTATCGTTGGTATTATTTTTAAACCCATTTTTTTCTAAATTTTTTAGATGGCTCTGCAATGTCTGTACCCCACACGGCACATAAAACATGGCGCTTAACTAATTGATTTTCCATCAATACTACAAGTCGAGCATTTCCAACCAAAGTAATGAATTTAACTGTGAAATTCGACTGAGAAATATTGAAACCCAAAAGCAGCGGCAGATAGGACCTTGCATTATACCTTTAGAAGAAGAAAGCGAGCAATAACCCTGAGGCTGTGAAACAGGATTGCCTCAATTAAAAAACGGAGCGCATTATTTGTTAGAAAAACTTTACAATTACAAAGAGACATACGCAATAAATTTGCTCTATGGATTTTATCTTTGCAATATTTGCAATATCTGCAATCTTTATAATTTTGCCAAATGATATACAGGATCAATCAAGCTAATAAATGTCACACTGAACAGCTCAGGCATCGGTGCATTCATCATAAACAAACACCAAAAGTCAGGCGACCTTTAATGCCTTACACTCTCGCAATAAAAAACGCATCATTCTAAAATACCCATAATTACTGCCTCCCAGGAGCTATTTGCCGCCTATTTCGCAAAAGATACCCTTTTATTAAAATCGTATGAAAAGAATGACGTACATTCTCCCGTATATTATGATTAACGGCTATTTTTGACAAAAGCAATAAAAAGCCAAGGCAATTCCGTTGAAATTAATCATTCAAATCCCGTGCTTCAATGAGGCGAAAACTCTTTCCATTGCTTTATCGGCATTACCCCGCACAGTCCCTGGTTTTGATACTGTCGAATGGCTGGTTATCGATGACGGCAGCCAGGACGATACCGTCAAAGTCGCGCGTGAGTGTGGCGTGGATCATGTGGTGCGCCATACCCGCAACCAGGGACTGGCACGCGGCTTCATGACCGGACTGGACGCCTGCCTGCGCCTGGGCGCGGATGTCATCGTCAATACCGATGCCGACAACCAGTACAACGCCGACGATATTCCGGCACTGGTCGCGCCCATTCTTGAGCATCGGGCCGATATCGTGGTCGGCGCACGCCCGATTGAAACCATAGAACACTTTTCCCCCATCAAAAAGATGCTGCAGAAACTGGGCAGTTGGGTGGTACGCGTAGCCAGCAATACCGACATCCCCGACGCCCCCAGCGGTTTCCGCGCCATGAGCCGCGCAGCCGCACAACGCCTGATGGTGTTCAACAACTATACCTATACATTGGAAACCATCATCCAGGCCGGCCAGAAGAATATGGCCATCACCTCGGTCCCCGTTCGAGTGAATGAGGATCTGCGTCCTTCACGACTGGTAAAAAGCATTCCTTCTTACATCAAGCGCAGCATTGCCACTATCATTCGTATTTTTATCATATATCGGCCGTTCCGGTTTTTCGGGACGATTGGCGCGATACTATTTGGCGCGGGCTTCCTGATCGGATTGCGGTTCCTGTTGAATTACCTGAGCGGAGAGGGCGCAGGACACGTTCAGTCCCTGATTCTGGCCGGTGCCTTGCTGGCGATGGGATTTCAAGCCATATTGGTGGCGTTCCTGGCCGATTTGCTGGCGGCGAACCGCAAACTGCTGGAGGATGTTCGGTTCAGGCTGAAGTCAGGAGGAGAAGCTGACGCGGGACTCGATCGGACAACAGAACATTATCCTCATAAGGAGCATTAAAATGAAAATTTCCGGCGGACTGCAAGAAGATGGAATCGTGGTAGGCAATGCGTACGATAAATATGGATCAAAAAATCCTGTCGTGCGCTGGCTCATGAAAGGATTTGCCGACGCGCTTTCCAGTCTGGTTATCAAAGTGAAGCCAGAAACCATCCATGAGATCGGATGTGGTGAAGGTTACTGGGTTTTGGATTGGAACCAGCAAGGCATCAAGGCGCGCGGCAGTGATTTCTCTGAAAAGGTTATAGGCCTTGCGCATGAAAACGCAAAGAACCGAGGCATATCGCCCAGCATTTTTGCTGCTCGCAGCATTTATGACATAGAGCCGGAGCGCGATAGTGCCGACCTCATTGTGTGCTGCGAGGTACTTGAACATCTTGAGCGACCAGAGGCCGGATTGGCCGCACTTCAGCGAGTCGCAACCGATTATGTCATTTTAAGCGTGCCTCGCGAACCGATCTGGTGTGCTCTCAACTTGGCCAGAGGAAAGTATCTGACGAGCCTGGGCAATACACCGGGCCATATTCAGCACTGGTCTACCAAGACATTCATTGATCTCGTGAGCCATTACTTCGATATCGTCGAAGTCAAAACACCGCTACCCTGGACCATGTTGCTCTGCCGAGTAAAACATTAGATTGCCCTGTATGCATTTTTCCCTGAAACACTGGCTCCACATTGTAGGTGGAACATTTGGCCTGCTCGGCGTGGTGTTCGTTGTCATGCGGCTGAATACCTACATAGAACAGATCGACTTCACCCGTTTCGACACAACTGCCTGGTCGCTGTTGGGCTTGCTCGCGCTCATGTACGGCGCAGCCAATGTATTGCTGGCTCAGGCATGGTGGCACTTGCTGGCTTTTTTCAGTGTGGAAGTTGAGAGAAAATGGGCCGTAAAGACTTATGGTCTGTCGCAGCTTGCCAAGTATGTACCCGGCAATATATTTCACTTGGCAGGCCGGCAAGCCCTGGGCATGGCTGCCGGCCTGCCAGCCGGCGCACTAGCCAAGTCAACCCTATGGGAATTGGGGCTAATTGCTACGGCCGGTGCGATCTTCGGTCTCCTTGCTACTCCGCTGGTATGGCCAGAATTATCAATACCTGCCTCTATAGGAGCATTTGGCTGGATATCAGCATTGGTAATCATTAGCCTGCATTGGATCCTTTCTCCTTCTGCCAGTGCTGCATTAATCTGGCAAATCATTTTTCTGACTATATCGGGCTCAGTATTCATTGGAGCCTTGTTCCTTGTTACACCACCAATTACCACCTTTTCTACTTTTTCCGTTTTATGTGGCTCTTATGTGATTGCCTGGCTTGCGGGGCTAGTTACCCCGGGCGCTCCGGCCGGTGTGGGAGTACGGGAGCTGGTGTTGCTGTTTCTGCTCAAAGGCATGATGTCAGAGTCTGATTTGTTACTGGCAATAGTGTTGGGACGGATGATAACGGTGGCAGGGGATTTATTGTACTTCACTCTGTCTGGTTTTATTTCAACAGCATCGTTTGACGTTAATTATGAGGAAGGAATTGAAAAATAAAAAGGCTGCAATGCCTTCATACCTGATCATTGTCCTAATTCCACTGTTTTTTTTGTTTTACAGCAGAGAATATTCTGGTCCGGCATATCTCGCAGATGAGATTGGCTATCTCACAAAGGCTGCTTTTTTGGGGGGGCATGTTGTTGATGGGTCATCTAGTTATCATGGCGGATATTCGTTTTTTCTTGCCCCAGTTTTCGCTATTTTCGATTCGCCGAGCGTTGCCTGGTCAGGAGCAATGGTCATTAATGCGTTACTCTGGTTCGGCTCATTCTTTCTTCTAAATCAACTGCTAACTATATGGAACAGCGATATTTCAGGAGTTAGCCGATTTTTTGCGCTTTTGGTCTCAGCCCTTTATCCAGCTTGGGTCACAATGTCTGGTTATGTTTTTCCGACAAGCGCATTTGTTTTTATTTTTCTTTGTTGCGTTATTACTTTAACAAAACGGCAGACGACCAATGCTCTCTCAATTGTTCCTCATAGTTTATGTGTTGGGTATTTATATTGGATTCATCCGACCGGACTGAGTGTAGCACTTGCATCATTTATTACAATATTCGCTACTGATCGCCTAGAGAAAAATTATCGAACGATTGTTATACATCTAAGTTTGGTTATTCTGTTGATTCTTCTTTATAAAAAAGGATTACATGCTTGGCTATCTGTAGCTATGACACCAGATGGGTACTCGGTGCATGAACATTACCCAAGTGTTTCGTCATTTTATAACAAAATAACTGAACCTCACCTATGGGTAGATCTTACAGCAAAATTATTAGGTCAAATATCTTATATAACAATTTCAAGTTTTGGATTGGCGTTATTTGGCTTAGTTATTTGTTTCAATAAAGGAATAACATTATTCTCATCTCGATACGGCAATGATAGTCATGTAATTTCCACGATTTCATTGTTCATGGCTTTGTCTTTATTTTTTGTTGTGTGTATCGGTGCCGCAATGTTTGCTGCTGAAGGTGTAACACGCATAGATCACTGGATTTATGGACGATATGTTGACGGGACTGTATTACCAGTTCTCACAGTGGGTTTTCTTGCATTGCGCCAATCGAAGATAAAGTCAGTTGTTATATTAGTGGCTATTATGACAATCTCAGGCGCGGAATATTTGATTGAAATGCTGAATATATCAGGGCCGGAAAACAATCTTGTCAATACCCCGGCATTCTGGCCGCAGTATGTTATTGATAACGTAAATTTTCCTAGATGGATTATGGCTGGCTCTATCGGTATCCTATGTGTTGTTATCTTAGGTGAGTATGCCGCTGTACCATTGATGATTGGCTCATTTATTCTTTCTTCGACTGCTCAAATGGAATGGCACAAAAATATATTGTCTGGTCATAGTAAGCCTACTTCTATCGTTGATGTAATTAGAATAAATTTTTCGCCGGGCACGTGTATCGGCTTTGATGAGAAATTCTCTCCTGAATTATCATTGTTTCAGCTCGAGCGTTATAGTCTTTATTCGTTTTATCTTTATAATTATGGTTACAGGCGGATTACCGCTGATGAGTGGAAAACTAATTGCGATGGTCCCTTACTTACATACAATCCCCAGCAATTTATCGGGAGTACTTCAGAGCATATGATTGGTAAGGAGCATGCTTCTAACCTGTTTCTGGTAGTGAAAGATAGCAATAAACAAGTTGAAATCCCTAAGAGTATTCGGTCGCGTAACGATGTATCGTATGCTGCTTCCCGAAATGCCCATTGTCTTTTATCAGGTTGCTTTTTTATCAAGGCTGATGAACTCGCTAAATTTTCCCAGGTCGGCGTTATTCAAGACAATCAGCTCTCTAGCTCAGGGAAGACGGGATATCTGTTCTATGGTCCATATCGTAAGCTTGATAAGGGATCTTATTACCTAATTGTACACGGAGATTTTTTTGGTGGGGATACCGCTGTTATTGACATTGCGAGTGATCGAGGAAGAAAAGTTCATTACGAAGGGAAGCTATGTAATGCTGGATGCTTGACCCGTGAAGTGCGGGTACCGTTTGAGTTAGAGGAACAGATTATGGATCTTGAGATCAGGCTGCATATTGACGATATCGATCAAGTATCAATTGATGGGTACGAAATTGTTAGTACTGAAGACCCCCCCCTTCCTAGACTCCCCGCACTTCAATTTTTTGGACTATCACTCAATGTATTACCTAGGGCAGTGGGTCAAATAAAAAATAACGCAATTGTTTCAGATGGGCGCCCTGGCTATCTTGCATTTGGCCCGTACAAACCTATTGCGGCAGGAAAATATAAACTCATCCTTCATGGCAAGTGTGAAAAATCGAACTCGCCATTGGTGGATGTAGTTTCTAGCCGGGGCGCTGTCCAGCATGGGATATTTGCATTGAAACCGACAGTACATGATAAAAGAGTACTAGCGGAAGAGCAGATTCAGCTTGATGCGCCCGTAGAAGACATCGAAATCCGTGTGTATGTTGGCGCAGAAGATGACGTAACTCTTGAAGGTTATGAACTCGTGCCCGTGGAAACCGAAGACCATTCAGCTTCACGTGAGCATAATCCTTTGAATTGACGGTTGCACTAACCGTAGCGTCCAAACCAAATTCTACGAATTTCCGGAAATTCAACTATAAAAGTTTGAACTCCGGACATTTCGCAGGATTAGCAAGCTCAGTAACAGCAACGTCTTTAAACATTGCCATCAACAAACTCACTTCTCAAGCAGCCTCATCAGATAATTACCATACTCGCTCTTCAGCAACGGCTTCATTAACTGCCTGAGCTTGTCATCATCAATCCAGCCATTGCGCCAGGCAATTTCTTCCAGACAAGCTATTTTCAGCCCCTGCCGTTTTTCAATGGTCTGTATAAATTGCGATGCATCCAGCAGGGACTCATGGGTGCCGGTATCCAGCCAGGCCATGCCGCGGCCCATCAGCTCCACGGACAAGGTGTTCTGCTCCAGATAGCAGCGGTTGACATCGGTGATTTCCAGCTCGCCGCGGGCCGAAGGCTTTATCGATTTGGCGATCTCCACGACCTGATTGTCATAAAAATAAAGGCCGGTCACCGCATAGCGGGATTTGGGCTTAAGCGGCTTTTCTTCCAGAGAGACGGCGGTTCCTTCACCGTCAAACTCAACAACGCCATAACGTTCCGGGTCCTGCACGGGATAGGCGAAAACGGTTGCGCCCTTTGTCTTTTGCACCGAGCGTTTCAGCAGTTTCTCCAGATCATGCCCATAAAACAGGTTGTCTCCCAGTATTAATGCGCATGGATCATTCCCTATAAATTTCTCGCCGATAATAAAAGCCTGGGCCAAGCCGTCCGGCGAGGGCTGGACAGCATATTCAAGCTGCATGCCCCATTGGCTGCCGTCGCCCAATAGCTGCTCAAACCGGCCGATATCCTGCGGCGTTGAAATGATGAGCACTTGCTGTATGCCCGCCAGCATGAAAATGCTCAGCGGGTAATAAATCATGGGCTTGTCGTAAACCGGCAAGAGTTGCTTTGAGATGCCTAAGGTAACGGGATGCAAGCGCGTTCCTGAACCGCCTGCCAATATTATTCCTTTCATGCTCTATTTTTCCTGTCAGTAGTGATTCAGAGTTGTCTGGTTTTTTACTTTGTGCCCAAGCCTAACCGTTCGCGCCGATAACTGCCGTCCTGCACGCTTTGCCACCAGGCTGGATTATCGATATACCATTGCACGGTTTTCCTGATGCCGGTTTCAAAGGTTTCTTTCGGCGCCCAATTGAGCTCCTTATTGATTTTACTCGCATCGATGGCATAGCGCTTGTCGTGTCCGGGACGGTCCGTTACATGCGTGATCAATTCTTCATAGCGCGTTATGTTTCCGGGATGATCGGGCATTAATTCATCCAGAATGCCGCAGATGGTCTTGACGACTTCAAGATTGGTTTTTTCGTTGTGGCCGCCGATATTGTAGGTCTGCCCTACGCTGCCTTCGGCCACGACCTTATAAAGCGCCCGTGCATGATCCTCGACATAAAGCCAGTCGCGTATCTGGTCGCCCTTGCCGTAGACAGGCAGCGGCTTTCCCTCCATGGCATTCAGAATCACCAGCGGGATCAGCTTTTCGGGGAAATGGAAAGGCCCGTAATTATTTGAGCAGTTGGTGACGATCACCGGCAGACCGTAAGTCCGGTGCCAGGCTCTGACCAAATGATCCGATGAGGCCTTGCTGGCCGAGTAGGGCGAGCTTGGATCATAGGCGGTTTCTTCGGTAAAAAGCCCGGTCTCGCCCAAGGCGCCGTAGACTTCATCGGTCGAGATATGGTGAAAACGGAACGCTTGCTTTTGCGCGTCGGCCATTGCCTGCCAGTATTTGCGTGCGGCTTCCAGCAATGTATAAGTGCCGACGATATTGGCTTGTATGAAGGCGGCCGGGCCATCGATGGAGCGGTCCACATGGGATTCGGCCGCCAGGTGCATGACCGCATCGGGCTGATAGTGCTGGAATAGCTGCTCGATTTTGGCGGCATCGCAGATATCGGCCTGTTCAAAATGGTAGCGCGCATTGGCTTCTATCGATTTGAGCGATTCGAGATTGCCCGCATAGGTGAGCTTGTCGACATTGATAACGCTGTGTTCGGTCTCATTGATCAGATAACGAACCAGAGCCGAGCCTATAAACCCGGCACCTCCAGTGACTAATATTTTCATATGTTGTGTTTAATTGCTCTGTTCCAAAGTCAACTCACGGTAAATATCTCATGGTGAACTTACCGTGATCTTAATTTTTTACTTAACTGTGTTGCGTTCGGGCCGTATTTTTTCTCGCTTTTACCGTACTTACTAGCCACACGTTTTAAAGCCGGTCTTCGTTTCACATGAAAGCGATGCCATGCATGCGTAGGTGCGAATTTATTCGCACTTGCCCCTCTTTAAAAAATAGCAGTGTTTCGGGTCGAATGAATTCGACCCTACAGCTTAGCTCCTGCGAACTTCCTACTACTGACACCAATATTCAAGCTGCAGTTTCTGCTTTTAAACCACATCAGCCATGCAAAGCCGCAGCGCATCGTCCCAGGCCGGCATTTTCAAACCGAAGCGCTGCTCCAGGCGGCTTGTTGACAGCCGCGAGTTGAGCGGGCGTTTGGCCGGCACTGGATAATCCGTCGTCGGTATCGGATTGATGATGCGGTTTTTTAATGGCTGCGTTCCTTGCTGACGGGCGATCTCAACGATCGCCTGAGCAAAGCCATGCCAGGACGTTTCACCCGCCGAGGTCAGATTGTAAATGCCTGAGCTGAAGCCGCCTTGCTGTCTTTCAAGCAAAGACTGCCTGAGCACATGCGCCGTGGTTTCGGCGATCAGGCGCGCCCAGGTGGGCGAGCCGATCTGATCGGCCACGATATTCAATTCTTCGCGTTCCGCCGCCAGGCGCAAAATGGTTTTCAGGAAATTCTGCCCCCTGGCCGCATAGACCCAGGATGTACGCAGGATCAGGTGATCCGCTCCGGTTGCCTGAATCGCCTGTTCGCCGGCCAGCTTGCTCTGGCCATAGACGTTGACGGGATGAACGGCATCGTCTTCCGTATAAGGCGCATGCTTGGTGCCGTCAAAGACATAGTCGGTGGAATAATGAATCAGCAGCGATGCATTTTTCGCCGCTTCTTCGGCTAATACGCGGGGCGCTTCCGCATTGATCAGGAATGCCAGATCCCGTTCTGATTCCGCTTTATCAACAGCCGTATAAGCGGCCGGGTTGACAATAACATCCGGATTAAGCTTCTGAACAGTGCGGCGCAATCCGTCAGGATCGGAAAGATCGGCCTGCGAGCGATTGACGGCAATGACCTCGCCAAGAGGCAATAAGGCCCTGGCCAGCTCCCAGCCTACCTGACCGCTGCAGCCTGTCAGCAGGATTTTCATGCAAACACCTCGGCTTCACGGAACGAGACGCCCTGCTGATCCTTGGCAGAAAGACTGGGCACACAGTCTTCCGGCCATGCGATGCCGATGTCGGGATCATCCCAGCGGATGCAGCGTTCATATTCCGGCGCGTAGTAATCGGTGGTTTTGTACAGGAAGTCCGCCTGCTCGGACAACACCAGAAAGCCATGGGCAAAACCTGCGGGCACCCACAATTGCCGATGATTTTCTTCGCTCAATTCGACGCCGACCCAATGGCCGAATGTCGATGATGATTTTCTCAAATCGACGGCCACGTCAAATACGCTGCCCCGCACTACGCGCACCAGCTTATCCTGCGGATGCTTTACCTGATAATGCAGCCCTCTTAAGACATTTTTGCCCGAGCAGGAATGATTATCCTGCACAAAAGCCGCTTTTATGCCAGTTGCATTCTGAAATTTCTGCTGGTTGTAGCTCTCCAGAAAAAAGCCGCGTTGGTCGCCGAATACTTTAGGTTCCAGGATAAATACATCGGGAATTTTTGTTGGGATTATTTTCATTCTTTAATCTTAAGGTAGAAATTCGCTGCGGATAAGCGTTAGTGACTATATTAATGCTCATTTTAACGTCATCACTGCGGAATTGCACTGTTATAACCGCTCTGCCAATGTTGCGGCTCATTGACGCGGCACAGTCAGGATAAAGCGTTAATTGTCTGTACAGAAAGCTCTATCTGCGCATCCCTAAAGCTGGCTATACTTTTCGCTGAATCTTTTTATAAAATCAGGCAATCGCTCTACCGGCAAATGATTGATCCCAGCCGCCCCTTTGCGCCCGCCGCCGCTGGGAAATTCGCTGCACAGTTCATCCGCGCCGGTTTTATTGATCAGCGGCGCGCGAACACTGACTTGGTAACCGCCCCGCTTATTATGCGTCACGATGGCGTGCGCTTTTTCAGGAACCCGATTGGCCAACTCATTGCCATAAACGCCATTAATGCGTCGAGCCCAGATTTTATCCGGCAATACGATCACCGTGACATGATTATTATCATATTCGGGCTTGATACGGTTTGCTTGAACCAGATCGTCATAATAGCCGGCCTGAAGTTCCTTGTAGATTGAGCGTTGATCGCTGATAAAATCGAAAGGCGATTTATAAGCCAGCAAACGCTTATAAAGCTGATCCGGAGGATAATGCAGATCTTCCACGCAGCTGCCATAACTGTTGTAGTTGATGCAAACGCCCAGTTCCTTCAATTGGCCTATTTCGAAAGCCGATAGCTTTAGTACGCTTGCCGCCTGTTCCGCGCTTTGATTCAAATTGTCGCCGAAGGCGGCAACAACGGCCCAGCTACGGTATTGTCCTTGCAGATAACGGTCAACCAGAAGACTCGTGCACATGTTCGCATCGGTATCGATCAGCGTTTTAAGCGCGGCATGCTCGGGTATATCGCCAGCCAAATGGTGGTCGACATAAAAAATGCGGGCGCCTTGCTGGAGTATCCTTTCTACATGAGGGCGATTTTTCTGCAGGGAAATATCCAGCACGGTCACATCATCGCCCGGCTTCACATTAACCCGATCCAATAGCTCTATATCGCGCTTTATTCCCGTCACCAGTACTGACGATTTTGGCTCGGCCAATCGAAGCTGCAACAAAGCGCATATGCCATCGGCGTCGCCATTGAAGACATCATAATTCATTAATTTAAAATCCCCTTTCAATCAGTTAGCTTTGCATCTGCTCCGCGCGCTTTGCTTCAGGACTCGCTGTTTATTCATAGACCGAACCAATTCTGGTAAAGTTTTTGAGTTTTTTATACAGGCTTTTCACCGTATTGCTTACAGATTGCCAGAATTTACCTGGTGTGAACTGATAATGCCTCGCATCACCGGCAACAAAAAGTGACGAGGATCAAGGAGCTCCGCTTTTTGCTGTCCGAGTGCATGCGATTGTTAACGATTTGTACCTTCCTTGAAAAAACGCTGCAAAAGAATGAATGTTGCTGCAGCAAAAATTGGAAAGGCTATAATTGTCGATGCTTCAAATACAGTAGATATTTCTGAATTGCTTCTAGCATATGGGATATAAATATTGCTAACTAATGTGCCTACGACCGGGCTTATGATCACACCACAAATTACACTGATCACTAGCTTCCAGAGTTTTGATTTGACCATGCTATTTATCCTATGATCCAAAAGAACCAAACTTCAGCCTTTTGATAGCGACCGCCTCCCATAACAAGAAAATCCCAATAGCTACTAAATCTAGTTAGTCTATTACCATTCCATAAATCGATATGATCACCTTGGTTGCTTGGACCATCAATAGTCTTTGAAAAATATTATTCCTTTTTTGCCAGCAATCTTGGAGAACCCATCTTTTCCCTTGAATTTAATTGGTTTCTGTATCTTCGCAGAGATCGGATATTTCTCTACAGCATTTGCCAATTCTTCTGCGGCTAATATATGCCCGGGCTTGTCTTTATGAAGCCAGCATCTCCTGACTGGCAAATTTCGCGTTTTTAAACCACTGCGTTCCAAACATTCTCCCATTCTGATTGCGCACTGGTTGTCGAAGTTCTTTTTACCATCAGATGAGCAAGGATAGTCATCGTCTGTAATAGTGGGATGATTTTCCCACAAAGTTTCAAATAGGCTCATTGGTAATATTCTTCTTATCGCTAACAAATTGTTGATTTAGATTCTGCACGATGAAGAGCACTTTAACTCCACTTGCAGTAGCTAATGTCCTAAAAATCATAAAGATTTTATTGAAGTGGCCACCAGTACAGCCATATCCAAGATGATAGCTATCTTATTGCATATACCGGCGGCCTAGAGGATTACTGCTGTTTATCTGTTTTTGCGTCTTTCTTTGGTGCTGCCGCCTCAGGCTTTGGAGCTGCCGCTCCGGAATCACTCAACAGGATGTCGCTTTTGTTTTTTTGCACGGTTTTTTCGCCGATACCGGAAACATTGGCCAGCTCTTCTGCCGTTTTGAACGGACCGACTTCTGTCCTGTATTTAACGATAGCCTCGGCTTTTTTCTGGCCAATGCCAGAGAGGGATTCCGATATCGTTTTGGCGTCAGCGCTATTGATATTGACGGGAGCGGCAACGGCATTGGCGGCGCAAAAGGTGGCAAATAAAGTCACTAATAACGTTTTCATGTTTTATCCTTAAAATTGAATGTGAAATTCGAATAGTCTTAACTTATCGCCAACCAAAAATAATTTTAACTATTCACAAGGTAGTTTAGACGTTAGTGTCAAAAATACCAGCCTTCAAGGACAACCACGCTCTAGCGGCCGATGGCGTAATACTGCAAGCCGCTGCGCCGGACCAGGCGCGGCTCGTACATGTTGCGTCCGTCGAAAATGACTTTATCCTGCAGCTGCTGGCTTAAAAAATCAAAGTCCGGGCTGCGGAACTGCTTCCATTCCGTCACAATCACCAGCGCATCGGCCTGTTTCAGGACTTCCTTGGGCGAATCGCAGTAGCTCAATCCCGGTCTGTCGCCATAAATGCGCCGCGCTTCGTCCATCGCTTCCGGATCGTACGCCTGAACGCTGGCGCCGGCCTCCAGCAGGGCTTCCAGGACGACCCGGCTAGGAGCATCGCGCATGTCGTCGGTATTGGGCTTGAATGACAAGCCCCACAGGGCAAAAGTCTTGCCGCTTAAAGCGCCCTGATAGTGCTGATTGATCTTATCGAACAGCCGGTGCTTCTGGCGGTTGTTGACGTTCTCCACGGCATTGAGCAGCTCTGCCTGATAGCCGCATTCCTTGGCTGTCCGCTCCAGCGCCTTGACGTCTTTCGGGAAACAGGAGCCGCCATAGCCGCAGCCGGGATAAATAAAGCTGTAGCCTATGCGCGTGTCGGAGCCTATCCCCTGCCGGACATGCTCGATATCGGCGCCCAGCTGTTCGGCCAGATTGGCCAGTTCGTTCATGAAGCTGATTTTGGTCGCCAGCATGGCGTTGGCCGCATATTTGGTCAATTCCGCCGAGCGGATGTCCATGGTAATGACGCGCTCGTAGCTGCGGTTGAACGGCGCATACAGGGCCCGAAGCAGTTCGGCGGTCCGGGGATTGTCTGTGCCGATGACGATACGGTCGGGCTTCATGAAGTCGCTCAAGGCATCGCCTTCTTTCAGAAATTCGGGATTGGACACGACATCGAACTCCAGGTCCAGGCCACGATTGTCCAGGATTTTCTGCATCGTCGCCTTGACCTTGTCGGCCGTGCCGACCGGTACGGTCGATTTGTCGACGATGACCCGGTAGCCGTCCATATGCTCGGCAATGCTGCGCGCGACCGCCAGCACGTACTGCAGGTCGGCCGAGCCGTCTTCATCGGGCGGCGTGCCGACCGCGATGAACTGGAACAGGCCGTGTTCCACGGCTTCCTTGACATCGGAAGTAAACCGCAGCCGCCCCTCGGCCTGGTTTTCGCGGACCATGGCCTCCAGCCCGGGCTCATAAATCGGGATGATGCCTTGTTTGAGTTTTTCTATTTTGGCGACATCGACATCCATGCAGACGACGTCATTGCCGACTTCCGCCAGACAGGTTCCGGTCACCAGCCCTACATAACCGCTGCCGAAGATAGTAATTTTCATGGTTTTTGTCCTTGATGATTAAAAACTGATTGATGTGCCGACTTGGAGCCAATGAATTATTGACTGGCTATGGACTCAAAATCGATGAGCACTATTATCGGCATGGGCTATAGTTTAATGGGTTTATGTTTTAATTTTAATCGGTATTCACACCGTCACAAATTTTCAATTTATTGAATGGCTGTCAGCGAACTGACATTGATAGTCTCGGCCTATCATCATTGCCAAGTTCTTCGAATCGTTTACAATCATCAGATGCAAATACACACCCATCCCAACGAAGCGCTGTTTTCCGGCCTGTCTGCTCCGGATAAGGAGCAAATCGATCAGGCGCTGGCTATCGTCGCCAAAATCCCTGACGATCCGCATTATTACCGCCCTAAAGGCATCGATGTGGCCGGCATTTTGATGACGTTCAATATCGACCTGAAAACCATACTCGCGGCAATTTTAAGTGACCCTCGCCTGGCGAATTTAAATCCCCAGCCCGACATTGCCGAGCAGTTCGGCGAAACGGTCGCGGCGCTGGTCAAGGATGTCAACTGGCTCAATACCTTGACCGTTTACACGCCGGAAATGGCCAGCCAGCCGAATCAGGCCGAAACCCTGCGCCGCATGCTGCTGTCCATGACCCACGACGTGCGCGCCGTGCTGATAAAACTGGCTTACCGCGTACAGCGCCTGCGCAACCTGCCGCGTGAGTCCTACGAAGTGCGCCATTTTATTTCCCAGGAAACGCTGGATATCTACGCACCGATTGCCAACCGGCTCGGCATTCACCAATTGAAATGGGAGCTCGAAGACATGGCGTTCCGCTATCTGGAGCCTCAGGTCTATCGTCGCATCGCCACTTCCCTGGCCGGCAAGCGCGCGCATCGGGAAACCTGCATCAGCCGCTTTATTGCCCTGCTACAGAAAACGCTGGCCGAGACGAGCATTGCCGCGGAAATCTATGGCCGCCCCAAACATATTTACAGCATCTGGAAAAAGATGCAGCGCAAGCAGCTGGACATAGAAGAACTGTACGACCTGCTGGCGGTGCGCGTCATTGTCGACAACCTGGCCGATTGCTATACCGTTTTGGGTATTGTCCATGGCCACTGGCAAACGATACCCAAAGAATTTGACGATTATATTACCAATCCCAAGGAGAACGGCTATCAGTCCCTGCACACGGTCATTCTGGATAAGGATGGCAATCGCATCGAAGTCCAGATCCGCACGCGCGAGATGCACAACTTTGCCGAGCTCGGGGTTGCCGCGCACTGGTCCTACAAGGAAGGCGGCAGGCACAATGCCGCCATTGAAAAAAGCATTTCTTCGTTGCGCAAGCTGCTGGAAGAAAAAGACAGCGACGAGGCCCTGGTTGAAAATCTCCGCAATGACCTGTTCGACGATCGCGTCTACGTGCTGACGCCGGCCGGCAAATTAATCGATCTGGTCAAGGGCTCCACGCCGCTGGATTTTGCCTATGCGATCCACAGCGAAATAGGCCATCGTTGCCGCGGCGCGAAAGTCAACGGCCGCATCGTGCCGCTGACTTATACGCTGAAATCGGGCGAGCAGGTGGAAATTCTGACCGCCAAGGAAGGCGGCCCCAACCACAACTGGATAGACCAGAACCTGGGCTATTTAAAATCATCGCGCGCCATCGGCCGCGTCAAAAGCTGGTTTAAAAATCAGCAACAGACGCAGAATATCGCGACCGGCAAAGCCATCCTGGACAAAAAATGCCAACAGTTGGGGCTGAAAATGGTTAATCTGGAGGAACTGGCCAGACATTTCAAACAACCCGATACCGATAAACTGCTCGAGGCGATCGGCCGCAGCGATATCAATGTCCGTCAGCTGGCGGCTTTCTTTAAAATACCCGAGCTGGAGGAGGCGCCGCCGGCCAAAGCCAAGCCGCAAAAAGCGCCAGCCAAATCCGCCGTTTCCGTGGCCGGCCTCGATAACGTGCTGACGTCTTTTGCGCAATGCTGCCAGCCGGTTCCCGGCGACGACATTATCGGCTATATCTCGCACAATAAAGGCATCACCGTGCACCGCAAGACCTGCGAAAACATCGTGCACCTGAGTCCCGAGAAACAGTCCCAGCTGATTGCCGTGAACTGGGGCTCGCAAAAATCCAGCCATGCCGTGCCTATCGTCATCCATGCCTTCAGCGCGCAGAATCTGTTAAATGACGTATCGCAAGTCCTGGCCCAGGCGAAAATTCATATTTCCAATGCGGTATTGAATACACATCCTGATTTTTCAGCAGACCTGAACCTGACGATTCAAATCGAAAACACCGACCAATTGAGCCAGGTGCTGACTAAAATCAATCAATTGCCTAACATAGTCGATGTTAAGCGTAAAACTTAATTAGCCGCTCAGGGCGACAGAAATCGCCCTACGCATTGTATCCCTGACCTTGTAACTGCAACTATGCCCCAAGACACACAAAAACGCCTGGTCCTCGTCGACGGTTCCTCGTTCCTGTTCCGCGCCTACCACGCCCTGCCGCCGCTGACCAGCCCGAAAGGCGAGCCGACCAATGCCATCCTCGGTGTTACCAATATGCTGCGCAAACTGATCGATGATTATCAAAGCGATTACATCACGGTCATTTTCGATGCGCCGGGCAAGACCTTCCGCAATGATCTCTACGATCAATACAAAGCGCACAGGCCGCCCATGCCCGACGATCTGCGCGTACAGATCGAGCCGTTGCATCAGTTGATCCGGGCCATGGGCCTGCCGCTGATCATCGAAAACGGCGTGGAGGCCGACGACATCATGGGATGCCTCGCACAGCAAGCCGAGCGAGAAGGATTTCATGTGGTGATCTCGACCGGCGACAAGGACATGGCGCAGCTGGTCAACGAACACATCACGCTGGACAACACCATGTCCAATGTGCGGCTTGACATTCAGGGCGTCATCGACAAGTTCGGCGTAAAACCCGAGCAGATCGTCGATTATCTGGCTTTGATCGGCGATACTGTCGACAACATCCCCGGCGTGCCCAAAGTCGGCCCCAAAACGGCGGCCAAATGGCTGGAGGAATATGAATCGCTGGAAAACCTGATCGCCTGTGCCGACCAGATCAAAGGCAAGATCGGCGAGAACCTGCGCGCCAGCCTGGATCAACTGCCGCTATCGAAGCAACTTACGACGATCAAATGCGATCTGGATCTGCCCTACAGCCTGGAAGACCTGAAGCGCCGCCCCGTGGACAACACTGAACTCAGAAATCTGCTGACCGGGCTGGGTTTTTCATCGTGGCTGAAACTGCTCGACAGCCAAGCCGAAACCGCGGCAGTCCCCGAAGAGCAAGCGGCCGTTCCGGAATCGGTTTATGAAACCGTTCTTACCGAGGACCAGTTCAACGATTGGTTCAAGCAGCTCGACCAGGCGCCGCTGTTCGCCTTTGATACCGAGACGACCAGCCTGTACTACAGCAAGGCGGAAATCGTCGGCGTCTCCTTTGCCGTCACGCCCGGTCTCGCGGCTTATGTGCCGCTGGCGCACGATTACCCCGGAGCCCCCGACCAACTGGACAGAACCGAGATTCTGGAGCGCCTGCGCCCGCTGCTGGAAGACCCGCATAAAGCCAAGCTGGGCCAGAACCTGAAATATGACATGCATGTGCTGGCCAACCACGGCATCGCGCTGCGCGGCATCGCCCATGACACGATGCTGGAATCGTACGTGCTGAACAGCACGGCCACGAAGCACAACATGGACGACTTGGCCAAAGAATACTTAGGCATCGAGACGATTCATTACGAAGATGTATGCGGCAAGGGCGCCAAACAGATTCCGTTTCAGGAAGCGCCGGTGGAACAGGCTGCGTTCTATGCGGCCGAGGACGCCGACATTACGCTGAAACTGCATCAGGTGCTCATGGCAAAACTGGCCCCGCACAAAGCCTTGATGAATCTGTACTCGCATGTCGAAATCCCGCTGATCAGCGTGCTGGCGCGCATCGAGCGCAATGGCGTGCTGATCGACACGGCCATGCTGGCGCAGCATAGCCTGGAACTGGCCAATCACATAGTCGCACTGGAGCAGCAGGCGCACGACCTGGCCGGGCAGGCGTTCAATCTGGGCTCACCGCGGCAGATCCAGGAAATCCTCTTTGACCGGCAGAAACTGCCTGTGCTGAAGAAAACACCGACAGGCCAGCCGTCCACCGACGAATCGGTGCTGCAGGAGCTGGCCATGACTTACCAACTGCCCAAACTGATCCTTGAGCACCGCAGCCTCTGCAAGCTCAAATCGACTTATACCGACAAGCTGCCGCAGCAGGTCGACGACAAAACCGGCCGCATCCACACGTCCTATCACCAGGCCGTGACCGCGACAGGCCGCCTGTCGTCCACCGATCCCAATTTGCAGAACATCCCGATCCGCAGCGACGAAGGCCGCAAAATCCGCCAGGCGTTTATCGCGCCGGCGGGCTATAAAATCGTCGCAGCCGATTACTCGCAGATCGAACTGCGCATCATGGCGCACTTGTCCAATGATGCCGGCCTGCTGCGAGCCTTCAGCGCCGGCGAGGACGTGCATCGCGCGACTGCCGCCGAGGTATTCGGCGTGGCGCCCGATCAGGTCACGCCCGACCTTCGCCGCTCGGCCAAAGCGATCAATTTCGGGCTCATTTACGGCATGTCCTCGTTCGGGCTGGCGCAACAGCTCGGCTTGTCGCGTAACCAGGCGCAGTCCTATATCGACCTGTACTTTGCGCGCTATCCGGGCGTCAAGGATTACATGGACAATATCCGCGCGCTGGCGCGCGAACAGGGTTATGTGGAAACTTTGTTCGGGCGCCGCCTGTATCTGCCCGAGATCAAATCGCGCAACGCGGCGCGCCGCCAGTATGCCGAACGCACGGCCATCAACGCGCCGATGCAGGGCACGGCCGCCGACATCATCAAGCGCGCGATGATCTCTGCCGATCAATGGCTGCAACAGAAAAAGCCCGATGCAAAAATGATCATGCAGGTTCATGATGAGCTGGTCTTTGAAATCGCCGAAGACCAGCTGGAGCGCTGCACGGCCAGCATCAGGGAACTGATGTGCTCGGCCGCCGACCTGAACGTGCCGCTGGCCGTCGACATCGGCATAGGCAATAACTGGGACGAGGCGCATTAAGGTTGCGCCGTTGTAAGATTGAATCTACTTGTACCCATAGCAGGGCTGGGCTTGTAGCCCCGCCCTAACGTTTTTACGATATTCGCTAAGCGACTGCAGTTAATCATCGCCAGACATTCCGAACGGAACAGCATGTCCCGTCCAGCTATGACGTTTCTACGCTACTCGTTAAGTAAAAATTTATGTATTTATGAGGAACTTTTTATTTTCACATTCGTCTTATTGACGTACGCCTTAAAACGGCGTCGAATCAGTCCAATTCCCCCCTTTTATGATTGGCTGATTTTTCTTCTCAAGCCCCAACATGCTTGTACGCATTTGGGGCTTTCTTTTTCTCATTATTCCGTAAACTATTTTCTCTGTTATCCTGTTTGAATAGCAGACCGCCATTCTGCGCGCATCTTCAATAATGCCTCCATGACACAACAATCTGATGAAGTTGCCTTTTGCCGTCAATCAAGTCAGCAAATACGTACAGTCTGATGACGGAGACAATGCTATGATGGTGCTTTTTCTCCGTCTTCATGGGAGCATGCTTCGGGTTGCCATGCCCCTTACTGATCGATGCATTAGGAGAGATGGAGCTGGTAAAAACAGAAACCCGCTCGCTTAATTGAGCTCTAAGGACAGTAATGAAATTCAAATTCTGGGGTGTTAGAGGGTCCATTCCGACACCGGGACCTGACACCGTTAAATATGGCGGCAATACGACCTGCATAGAGATCAGAACCGACGGCAATGAGTTGATCATCCTCGACGCCGGCACCGGCATTCATGCACTGGCCCAAGCGCTGGTCAAGGAAATGCCCATCACTGCGCACATCTTTATTACCCATACCCATTGGGATCACATACAGGGCTTGCCGTTCTTCACGCCTCTTTTCATCAAGGATAACCAGGTCAAGATCTACGGCGGCCTTGATCTGGTCACTCATGAAAGCATACATCGCGCCCTTTCCGTGCAGCTGCAGTACAGTTTCTTTCCAATCCGTGAAGCCCAGCTTAATGCGCACATTGAGTACATCACAATCAAGCCCGGCGAAGTGACCCGCGTCGGCAACGCCAAAATTACGCCTATTGTACTTAACCATCCCGTGCTGAATTTCGGCTATCGGATTGATTGCGACGGACAATCGCTGTTTTTTACCGGCGATTATGAGCCCCTGGTCAATATTTATAACCCGGACGATGAAGAATATGCCGTGCTCCAATCGGCCATCGACGCCAAACACAAGGAGGTCACGCACGCCATGAAGAAAGTGGATGCGCTGATCGTTGACTCATCCTACACCCGTGAAGAATATGCGTCCAAACGAGGCTGGGGGCACGGCACCTATGATTCTGCAATAAAACTTGCCGCCGATGCCCATGCAAAAAAGCTGTTCCTTACGCATCATGAACCGGAACGCAGCGATGCTGAACTTGATGCTATTTATAAAGATCTGCTGAAAAAATACCCGGATCTCGGCTTCGAGCTGTTGCTGGCTCAGGAAGGCGCTGAAATCTCGCTCTGATCAGGCTCGGCGGGGCTAAACAGATTGTCCAGCGCCTCATGCACCTCATCGATGCCGGTTTTCTTCAAGGAAGAGAATAGCTGCACTGTCAATGGGCAGCTCACGTCCTTGAGTTCCTTCCTGACCTGCAGCAGTGTATTTTTGGCGGCCCCGTAAGCGAGTTTGTCGGCTTTGGTCAACAAAATATGCAGCGGCAGATGAGTATGCTGACACCATTCGACCATTTGCCAATCGAATTCGGTCAGGGGATGACGCACGTCCATGACCAGGATGATGCCGCACAATGACTTGCGATGCGTCAAATAGTGCTCCATCATCTCATGCCACTTTTTCTTCACGTCCACCGGCACTTTGGCATAACCGTAACCGGGCAAGTCGACAAAGCGCAGATCGGCGTTGATTTCAAAAAAGTTGAGCATCTGCGTCCTGCCCGGCGTTTTACTGATCCGGGCCAGCGCGTTTTGCTGCGTCAACGTATTGATCGCACTGGATTTTCCTGCATTGGAGCGTCCTGCGAAGGCCACTTCCAAGCCCTGATCGGCAGGCGCACTGCGGATATGCGGCGAACTGTTGATAAATTTTGCCTGATGATAAATTGGATTCATCGCTGCCTCGCTTAAGCTTGTTAATTAGAGTAGAATTCGGCTGTTAAGTAGCCGTTCAATAACTATAAAGGCTACCATAAATGATGACTTTATTTCGAAGGGGAACCTGATGAAGAAAAAATTGCTGGCATTTTCAATTGCTCTGGCGTTTACCGGCGGCGCTGCACCTATCGTACATGCCGAAGGCTCTATTAAAGCAGGCCAAGAAAAAGCGGCCGCCTGCGCCAGTTGTCATGGCGAGGACGGCAACAGCATGGTATCAACATTCCCCAAACTTGCCCAGCAGCATGAATCCTATCTGGAAAGACAGCTCAAGGATTTCAAAGACGGTACGCGCAAGGATCCTGTGATGTCACCGATGGCGATGCCCTTGAGCGATGAAGATATTGCCGACATTGCCGCCTACTATGCCTCCCGCAAAATTTCAGCAAACCAATTGCCGGTTCCGGACGAAGACGATGAAGATGAGAAACCCGCCGCGGAAACCGAAAAGCAAGAAGACCCCGTTCAAGCCCTGATCGCCCAAGGCAGCGATCTTTACCGCAACGGCGACCTGAAGCGGAAAGTCTCCGCCTGTATCGCCTGCCACGGCCCTTTCGGCGAAGGCAACAAGCCGGCGGCATTTCCTGCGTTGAAGTCCCAGCATGCCGATTATCTGATCAAGGCGCTCAAAGACGCTAAATCCGGCGCCCGCAGCAACAATCCGGACAACATGATGCACATGATCGCCAAAAAAATGACCGATGAGGAAATCAAAGCCGTCGCTTATCGTATTTCCATGATGAAATAACAGCATCACTGCCATTAAGGTTTTGGCTAAAAACAGCTTCCCGGTTTGCGGATGAAACCGGTGCCGATGTAGGCTGGGTTGAAGCTTTAGCGGAAACCCAGCACAGACGGCTTCGAAATGCCGGGTTTACCAACCCGGCCTACCGAACTTCCAGTATTTACCAAACATCCCTTTAAATTGGGATGTGATAGTCAACCTATAAATCCATGTCTTCCGTTAGCGCGTCGCAGTCCCTGTCCCGTACTCTTTTCCGTTTTTTAGGTTCCATGAACCTGGCCATCACGCTGTTGGTCGCCGTCGCCATTGCTGCCATCATCGGTACGGTCCTGAAGCAAAATCAGCCTTATGTCGATTACGTGCTGAAATTCGGCCCCTTCTGGTTTGAAATTTTCAAGGCGCTGGATCTGTATGATGTTTACTCCTCCAGCTGGTTTTTGACGATTCTGACCTTCCTGGTCATTTCGACCAGCGTCTGCGTGTACCGCAACACGCCGCACATGCTCAAAGACATGCGCAATTTTCATGAACATGCGCACCAGGCCGCGCTGCAGCGATTGCCCCATCATGCCCAATGGCAAAGCGGCCAGCCGCTCCAGTACAGTATCGATTATGTTGGCGCCCTGCTCAGGCACAAGCATTACAAAACCAAACAGCTCAATACCAAGGACGGGCTGCTGATCGCAGCCAAAAAAGGCGCCGGCAGCCGTCTGGGCTATATCTTCACGCATGTCGCCATCATCGTCATCTGCATCGGCGGGCTCCTGGACGGCAACGTGCCGTTGAAAATCGCGCAGCTGCGCGGCGATATAGCCGTTGAGACGCGCCGGATTCCGGCCAGCGAAGTGCCCGAACAAAGCACGCTGCCGGCCGACAACCTGTCCTTCCGCGCCAACATCGACATTGCCGAAGGCAAGGCCGCCAATATCGCCTTCATCGATTTCAAAGACGGCTATCTGGTACAAAAACTGCCGTTTACGATCCATGTCGACGATTTTCGCATCGAGCATTACGAAAGCGGCCAGCCCAAGTCATTCGAGAGCGACCTGGCGATCATCGACAAGGACTTAGGCGAGCCGGTCAGGCGGACCATTTCGGTCAATCATCCTTTCAGCTATAAGGGCTACACGATCTACCAGAACAGTTTCGGCGACGGCGGTTCCCAACTGAAACTGGCCCTGAACCCGCTGACTGGCGCGGACAGCAAAGCTCAGGACATCGAGGCGACTGTCAAGGGAAGTTATCCAATCAGGACGGCTGCCGGTGAGCAGTCTCTGGAAATCGTCGACTTCCGTCCATTCAATGTCAATCCGGACCCGACCGGCGCCAGGAAATTCCGCAATATCGGGCCCAGCTTCCAGTTCAAGCTGCGCAAAGCCGACGGCACGGCGCATGAATACCTGAACTATATGCAGCCCATCGAACAGGACGGCGCTCACTTTTACCTCAGCGGCATGCGCCGCTCGCCGGCCGAGCCGTTTCAATACTGGTTCATTCCGGCCGATGCGGAAAAGCGCCCGGACCGCTTTTTGAATTTTCTGGCGGCTTTGAACAATCCGGACCGGCTCAACAAAGTCGCCCTGGCTTCGGCGCAAGCCACCGAGAACAGCAAAAGTCTGCCGGCCGCCGAACAGCAGAAAGTCGCCGAGTTCATGATCGCCATCAGCCGGCAGTTCATCGAGGGCGGCAACGAGCGCATCTCGGCGCAGATTGAAAAATCGGTGCCGGAAGCCCAGCGCCAACAGGTCGCCGAGCTGTATGCCACGGTATTGCATCAATTCCTGAGAAACATCTATTTGTCGGTGCTGGAACAGGAAGGCATGGACATTACCCAGCCGGTCAGCGATTTCGACATGCATTTCTTTGAGAATGCCGTCAATGCCCTCGGCGTCGCCTATCAGTATGACTCGCCGGTATTGATAACCCTGAACAGCTTCAAGCACATCGAAGCGACCGGCCTGCAAATTACGCGTTCGCCGGGCCAGTGGCTGGTGTTTCCGGGCTGCCTGCTGCTCGCCGTCGGCGTGTTCTTCATGTTCTATCTGCCGCAACGCCGGCTCTGGGTGATCATCAGGCCCTACGGCGAAAAATCGTCATTGACCCTGGCCGGCAGCGCCCTGCGCAACCGTTATGACTTCGACAGGGAATTTGAACTTATCAGGCAAGACCTGACCCAAAAGCTAATCTGATCCAGCCGGATCTCATCTGTAACCAACACCTGCAACCGCTATGGAAAATCTTTTAGATCAAGAATTCAGGGCAGACGGCTTTTTAAAGCAGCGCTCGCTCTTTGACTGGACCTGGGCACTGCTGATCATGGCCGGCGCCGTATTCGCCTTCAGCCAGTACCGGCATTTGATGGACGGCTTTGAAATCGCCATTCTGTTCGGCACTGGACTGCTGACGGTCTGGCTGGGCTGGTTCTGGCCTCCGCTGAGAACTTTCACCCTGGCGATCGCCGGCCTCAGCCTGTTCGCCATTTCACGCTACGGCGCGGACCTGTCGGCTGCCGATGCCAATTTTTTTCTCAAATACCTGCTGTCCAGCCAATCGGCCATCATGTGGATGAACGCGCTGTACGTGATGGCGACCGTGACTTACTTCGGCCACTTGTTTTCCGGCAACGAATTCACCGGCAAAGTAGCCGCCAGCCTGACCTGGTCGGCCACGACGATGGGCATGACCGGCCTGATGGTGCGCTGGCGGGAATCGTATTTAATGGGCGTCGATATCGGCCATATCCCGGTCAGCAACCTGTATGAAGTATTCATTCTGTTCTCGCTCATCACGGCGCTGCTTTATCTGTATTACGAACAGCGCTACCGGACGCGCTCGCTGGGCGGCTTCGTGCTGCTCATCATCAGCGCGGCGGTAGGCTTTCTGCTGTGGTACACGTTCGACAAGCAGGCCCATGAAATCCAGCCGCTGGTGCCCGCGCTGAACAGTTACTGGATGAAAATCCACGTGCCCGCCAACTTTATCGGCTACGGTTCGTTTTCGTTGGCCGCCATGATCGGCGTCGTATTCATCCTGAAATCCGGGGCCGAAGCCAAAAATCCTGACGGCCTGATAGCCGCGCGCCTGCCGGCGCTGCCTTTACTGGAAGACGTCATGTACAAAGCCATCGCGCTCGGCTTTGCTTTTTTCACGCTGGCCACTATACTCGGTGCCTTATGGGCGGCGGAAGCATGGGGCGGCTATTGGTCATGGGACCCGAAGGAAACCTGGGCCTTGATCGTCTGGCTTAATTATGCGGCCTGGCTGCACATGCGCCTGACCAAAGGCTGGAATGGCAAACCGATGGCCTGGTGGGCTATCATTGGCTTTTTCGTCACGCTTTTCGCGTTCCTTGGCGTCAATATGTTTTTGTCCGGACTACATTCTTATGGAGAACTATAAATCATGCTAAAAAAAATCATTCCAACCGGCCTGTTGATCCTGCTGTTTTCATGCTCCACGCTGCTAAAAGCCGCCGAATCGGTCGGCTACGAAACCCTGTCGCCGGCACAGCCGACCAACAATCCGGCCAAAGTCGAAGTCATCGAATTCTTCTGGTACGGCTGCCCGCATTGCTATGACTTTGAACCGCTGCTGGCAAAATGGGTAAAAAGCCAACCCGCCAACGTCGAATTCATCCGCCAGCCGGCCGTTTTCAGCAGCCTGTGGGGCAAACACGCCAAGGCCTATTTCACGGCCGAGGCGCTGGGCGTAGTCGACAAAGTGCATAACGACTTTTTTGAAGCCATCCAGGTCAAAAAACAGAAACTTGAAGACGAAGACCAGTTAGCCAAGTTCTTTGCCGAGCACGGCGTCAGCGAAGAGCAATTCCGCACGGCCTACAATTCCTTCCTAGTTGATACGAAAATGCGCCAGGCCGGCGCGATCGCGTCCCGTTACGGCATTACCGGCGTACCGGCCATTGTCATCAACGGCAAATATAAAACCAATGGCCCGTTAGCCGGTTCTCATAAGAAGATGATCGAGGTCATGGACCAACTGGTCAAACAGGAAAGCGCCAGCTTAAGCAAGTGATTGGTTAATCATAAAGTAGGGTACGCATTGCGTATCTTTTCAGAGCGACAATGAGTCGGCAAACTTTGAAAATGGTATGCGATGCATACCCTACGGCACTGATTTTAAAAGGCACGCGATGCGTGCCCTACGTCTGTCACCAGATCAGATCATCAGGGATTTGGTAAGCCGCATAGGCATCATCGATTTTTTCTTCAGCCTGATCATTCAGCACCAGCACGCAATTCGCATCGCGCGCTTTTATTTTCAGCGCAACATCGGCCGGAACGATCTCGTACTGCCGCTCCCACTTTACGATCGCCAGACGGCCTTTGCTGATCTGCTCGCGCATGGCTTCCGATACATATACGGTTTTAATCTTGTTGTTATCGCTGAATTTGTAAGCGATGCCGTCATCATCAGCCTGATCCTTTCGGTTCTGATCGATCAGTTGCTTGATCTGGGCGGAAATCTCTTTTTGCTCCGCCTGCTCTTTTTTCAGCAAACTGAGCTCGCGATCGCGGGCCGCCTGCTCTTCCCTGGTTTTCTGCGCCAGACGTTTGGCTTCATCTTCGCCGCCGGCGTTGTTTTGCCGTTGTTGTTTGCGTTTTTCCGAGCGAATCTGTTTGGCCTTGGCATCGGTCGTCAGGCCCGATTTTAACAACTGCTCCTGTAACGATAATTTTCTTTGGCTCATAGTTCGATCCTAATAATTTATAAATTCCAGACGGGCAAAAAGTTGTTCACTATACGCGAATTTATGCCCTATGAATTTGAATCCATCACATATAAAAATAACATTGCCCAGCCCCTTGAATCGTAACCCTCAAACTCATCAGCTTCTCTGCAAGGGCGTTCAGCGCGGATAAGATAAAGCCTGAACGGCGGCTCGAAATAATCGCGCCGGCACATGATCAAGCCGAAACACTGGGTTCAGGCCAGCGAATAATCAGAGGAACTCGGCTATAAGCGCCTGCCGGGCATATTGCTTCTTCAAAAATCGATCTAATGTTTTGTATCAGTCAAAAATAAAATGTCTGGAGAACAGCCATTTCCCCGCTATGTGGCGCGATCGCCACTCCGGACAAACGCTTATGCTCCCATTTATTTATTAAATATTGATGAAATGAGATAACGAGGCTGACTGCTTCCAACTCAACCGATAAAGGTTAAAGCTCGGTTGATTATGCAAAATTATGTTTTATTTGCATAGTTGCTATTCATCCATCTACAGTTGGGGCTGAGGTTAATTGCTAATAATCTTTAGCTTGTTTATAAGAATCTATTACGCTTGTGTAAGGATCTATTGCATAGCAAAAGTATCTATATCTTACAGAATCGTTACGGCAATAAACCTAAAACCACAATGAAATTACATAATTTGTTATTTTTATTTGTTTTTTACTAAAAATCCAAATTATGGTAATCTTGCCATCATTTTCCGAGACGAAAAGCAATACAGCGAGACCAACATGACAGACCTTAACGGTAACCAAGAAGCGGTACGGAACGCTATCGCCTCTTTAAAAGACAAGCCCGGAGCGCTTTTACCGATTTTGCACAGCGTGCAGGACGCGCTAGGTTACATTCCTGCCGACAGCATTCCAGAAATTGCCAAAGCACTGAATCTTTCCCGTGCCGAAGTGCATGGCGTTATCAGTTTTTATCACTATTTCCGCCAGACGCCGCCCGGCAAGCACACCGTGCATGTCTGCCGCGCCGAGTCCTGCCAGGCCATGGGCAGCAAGCAACTGGAGAACCATGTCAAAAGCAAGCTCGGCATCGACTATCATGAAACCACGGCCGACGGAAAGTTCTCCCTAGAGCCTGTGTATTGCCTCGGCCTGTGCGCCCGTTCTCCATCCATGCAAATCGATGACGCCGTTTACGGCCGCGTCACTGACGACCGCTTTGACGAGATCGTCAACGAATTGGAGTCTTCCTTATGAGCATCACTGTCTACGTTCCGAGCGATTCCTGCGCCGTTGCCATGGGCGCCGACCAGGTCGCTGCAGCTATTTCAAAACAGGCCCAAAATCGGGGGCTTGAAATCAATATCGTGCGCAACGGCTCTCGCGGTATGTACTGGCTGGAACCGATGGTTGAAGTCGCAACGGCAGCAGGCCGCGTAGCTTTCGGCCCGGTTCAGAAAAGCGATGTCGAAGGCCTTTTTGAAGCCGATTTCCTGAACGGCGGCGCACATCCGCTGAATCTCGGCCTCACGGAAGAACTGGATTATTTCAAGCGCCAGCAGCGCCTGACATTTGCGCGCGTCGGCATCACCGACCCCATCAGCCTGGATGACTATATCAAGCACGACGGTTACCGCGGCCTGAAGAACGCGCTGGCCATGAACAGCGCCGATATCGTTAAGCATGTCACCGATTCCGGCCTGCGCGGCCGTGGCGGTGCAGCGTTCCCTACCGGCATCAAATGGAACACGGTACTGAATACGCCGGCCGAGCAAAAATACATCATCTGCAACGCCGACGAAGGCGACTCAGGCACCTTCTCTGACCGCATGATCATGGAAGGCGACCCGTTCGTGCTGGTCGAAGGCATGACGATTGCCGGTCTCGGTGTCGGCGCAACGCAGGGCTACATCTATTTGCGCGTCGAATATCCGCATGCAGAACAAACCCTGAACGCAGCCATCGCGGCCGCCTATGAAGCCGGTTATCTCGGCGACAACATTCTGGGCAGCGGTCACAGCTTCCATCTGGAAGTCCGCATCGGCGCCGGCGCTTATGTCTGCGGCGAAGAAACGTCATTGATGGAAAGTCTGGAAGGCAAACGCGGCCTGGTCCGCTTCAAGCCGCCACTGCCGGCCATCAGCGGCCTATTCGGCAAGCCGACTGTCGTGAACAACGTCATTTCACTGGCTTCCGTGCCCATCATCCTGGACAAGGGCGGCGACTATTACCGCGATTTCGGCATGGGCCGCTCGCGCGGCACGCTGCCGATCCAGCTGTCAGGCAATATCAAACACCCGGGCCTCGTTGAAAGCGCATTCGGCCTGACTTTACGCGAACTGCTGTACGATTTCGGCGGCGGCTCGGCATCAGGCCGTCCGATTCGGGCCGTGCAGGTCGGAGGTCCTTTAGGTTCCTACATGCCTGAATCACAATTCGACACGCCGCTCGATTACGAAGCATTCTCGGCCATCTGGGCGGTACTGGGCCATGGCGGCATCGTCGTGTTTGACGATACCGTCAACATGGCCGAAATGGCTCGTTACAGCATGGAATTCTGCGCGGCCGAATCCTGCGGCAAATGTACGCCGTGCCGCATCGGCTCCACGCGCGGCACAGAAGTCATGGATGAGATCATCAACGGTGACAACCTGAGCAAAAATATTCCGCTGCTGCGCGATCTTTGCGATACGCTGCTGAACGGTTCTCTCTGCGCTTTGGGAGGAATGACACCTTATCCGGTACTGAGCGCGCTGAATCATTTCCCCGAAGATTTCGGCGATCATGATCAGGCGAACGCGGCCTAACCCTTTTAAGGAAAAGATTATGTCTAAATTCGAAAAAGATTTTGGCACTCCAGCCAGCCAGTCAGACCAGATGGTTACACTGGAAATCGACGGTTTCAAGGCCACAGTGCCGGCCGGCACCTCTGTCATGCGTGCGGCTGCCTCTATCGGCATTGAAATTCCTAAACTGTGTGCCACCGACAGCCTAGAGCCGTTCGGTTCCTGCCGTTTGTGCCTGGTCCAGGTGGAAGGCGGCCGCGGCTATCCGGCCTCGTGTACGACGCCCTGCGGCGAAGGCATGAAGGTCACCACACAGAACGACAAGCTGGCCGACCTGCGCCGCGGCGTCATGGAGCTGTATATCTCCGATCACCCGCTGGACTGCCTGACCTGCTCAGCGAACGGCGATTGCGAACTGCAGGATATGGCCGGTGCGGTTGGCCTGCGCGAAGTGCGCTACAACCCAGTCAAAACTCACCTGAAGGCCGAGAAAGACAACAGCAACCCTTATTTCAGCTTTGACCCCAGCAAATGTATCGTTTGCTCACGCTGCGTCAGAGCTTGTGAAGAAACCCAAGGCACCTTCGCTCTGACGCTGGACGGACGCGGCTTCGACAGCAAAGTCTCGCCGAGCCAGAACCAGCCTTTCATGGATTCCGAGTGCGTCTCCTGCGGCGCCTGCGTACAAGCCTGCCCGACCGCCACATTGATGGAAAAATCCGTCATCGCACAAGGCCAGCCTGAACACGCCATCATCACAACCTGCGCTTACTGCGGCGTCGGCTGCTCGTTCAGAGCCGAGATGAAGGGCGATAAGGTCATCCGCATGGTTCCCGATAAAGACGGCAAGGCCAACCACGGCCATTCCTGCGTCAAGGGCCGCTTCGCGTTCGGTTATGCGACGCACAAAGACCGCATCACCAAGCCGATGATCCGCAAAAGCATCAAGGACCCATGGCAGGAAGTCAGCTGGGAAGAAGCGATCAGCTATGCTGCATCCGAGCTGAAACGCATCCAGGCCAATTATGGCAAAGATTCGGTCGGCGGCATTACTTCATCCCGCTGCACGAACGAAGAAACTTATCTCGTGCAGAAACTGATCCGTGCCGGTTTCGGCAACAACAACGTCGACACCTGCGCACGTGTGTGCCACTCCCCGACCGGTTACGGCCTGAAGCAAACCTTCGGTGAGTCATCCGGTACGCAGAACTTTGATTCAGTCATGCAAGCTGATGTCATCATGGTGATCGGCGTTAATCCGACCGACGGCCACCCAGTGTTCGGCTCGCAGATGAAAAAACGCCTGCGCCAGGGCGCCAAGCTGATCGTAGCTGATCCGCGTGAGATCGACCTGGTCAAGAGCCCGCATGTCAAAGCCAGCCATCACCTGAAACTGCGCCCCAGCACCAACGTGGCGTTGATCAACGCTTTGGGCCATGTCGTTGTTACCGAAGGCCTGGTTGATGAAGCATTCGTTCAAGAGCGCTGCGATATGGTTTCCTTCAACAAATGGAAAAATTTCGTCGCCGAAGAGCGCAACTCGCCTGAAGCATCCGAAGCCATAACCGGCGTACCAGCCGCTGAAGTCCGCGCTGCAGCCAGACTGTATGCAAAGGCCCCTAACGGCGCGATCTATTACGGTCTGGGCGTAACCGAACACAGCCAGGGCTCGACCATGGTTATCGGCATCGCCAACCTGGCCATGGCGACAGGCAACCTGGGACGCGTCGGCGTCGGCGTCAACCCGTTGCGCGGCCAGAACAACGTGCAGGGCTCATGCGATATGGGTTCATTCCCGCATGAATTCCCTGGTTACCGCCATGTATCCGACACGGCAACGCGGCAGTTATTTGAACAAAACTGGGGCGTTACGCTGGAATCCGAACCGGGCCTGCGTATTCCGAACATGTTCGATGCGGCACTGGACGGCAGCTTCAGAGGCTTGTATGTCGAAGGTGAAGACATCGCGCAATCAGATCCGGACATTAAACACGTGCACGCGGCCCTACGCGCAATGGAATGCGTAATCGTACAGGATTTGTTCCTGAACGAAACGGCCAAGTTTGCGCACGTGTTCCTGCCCGGCTCGTCCTTCCTGGAAAAGAACGGCACATTCACGAACGCCGAACGCCGTATCTCGCCCGTGCGTCAGGTCATGGCGCCATTGGCTGGTTACCAAGACTGGGAAGTCACCCAACTGCTGGCTAACGCCATGGGTTACCCGATGAACTACAGCCATCCGTCCGAAATCATGGATGAAATCGCAAGGCTGACACCCAGCTTCACCGGCGTCAGTTACGAGAAAATCGACCAGATGGGCAGCGTACAATGGCCGTGCAACGACGAAGCGCCGGAAGGCACGCCGACCATGCACGAACATGAATTCCTGCGCGGCAAGGGCCGGTTCATGGTAACTGAATATGTGCAGACTCAGGAACGTACAACCCAGATGTTCCCGCTGATCCTGACCACTGGGCGCATCCTGTCGCAATACAATGTGGGCGCGCAAACCCGCCGTACCGACAACGTCGCCTGGCATGCCGAAGACCGCCTGGAAATCCATCCGCATGACGCAGAAGACCGCGGCATCAACGATGGCGACTGGGTCGGCATCAAGAGCCGCGCCGGTGAGACTGTATTGCGCGCCCTGATTACGGACCGTGTTCAACCGGGCGTCGTCTACACGACCTTCCATTTCCCGGAATCAGGCGCCAACGTTATCACAACCGACAACTCGGACTGGGCAACCAACTGTCCTGAGTACAAGGTTACGGCAGTGCAGGTCGCCAAAGTCAGCCAGACTTCGGAATGGCAGCGCAGCTACCAGGACTTTACCGAAGAACAGTTGCAATTGCTGGATAAAGCAGCCCAGCATTAGCAACGGGAAGGACCATGCAAACGTTGCCTTCAAATCTGGAACTCGGATGGCCCAGTTATCAACAGAGTACCGTTGAGCGCTGGAAAGGCAATAGTTGCTCCCGGCAGTTGGATTACATTGCCGAGGAAGCGCCGGTGTCGCTGATCTATAACAACATGCCTCATGTCGTGATGTTGGCGACACCGAAAGATCTGGAAGACTTTGCCCTCGGCTTCAGCATCACCGAGGGTATCGTGCAGCGGGCGGATGAAGTGCTTTCGACGCGCGTGTACCAGCGTTCCAACGGCATTGAAGTGCGCGTCAAGATCACCGAGCAGCGCTTTGGCTGCCTGGCCGATAAAGGGCGCAACCTGACCGGACGCACCGGCTGCGGTTTATGCGGCTCCAACAATCTGGATCAGGCGATACGCCCGACCAACCCCGTGAACGGCAGACTGGCCGTACCGGCAACGGAGCTTTGCAGCGCTCTGGACCAGCTCCGCGAAAGGCAGACGCTGAACCAGCTGACCGGCGCAGTCCATGCCGCCGCCTGGGTTGTGCCGGAACAGGGCATACAATACGTGCGCGAAGATGTCGGCCGCCATAACGCGCTGGACAAACTGATCGGACTCCTGCTGCGTTCCGGCCGGAATCCGGCCGACGGTTTTCTGATCATGACCAGCCGCGCCAGCTATGAACTGGTCCAGAAAGCGGCAACGGTCGGCATCACGCTGCTTGCAGCCATTTCCGCTCCGACCGGCCTCGCGATCCGCCTGGCCGAAGATACCGGCCTGACGCTGGTAGGCTTCGCGCGCAACGACCAGCATGTCGTCTACACCCATTCCGAACGTTTAACTCACACGACTTACCCTACCTTATTGTAATAACCATGCATCACACAGCAAGACTGATAAAAATGGCCAACGACATTGGCAACTTCTTCAATTCAGATCCCGACAAGGAAGCGGCCGTAGAAGGCGTTTTCGACCACCTGCGGAAATCCTGGGAACCAAGAATGCGCAAGGAAATCATCCAGTACTACCGAGAAGATGGCAGTGAACTGAGCGAATTGGTAAAACAAGCAGTTGCGCGCCTTGCGTCGGAACAGGGCTGATGCGGCGTTCAGCAGATTGCTTAAGTAATGGGCATGGAATAAATCAGAAAATTGTGGGTGCGAATTGATTCGCACTGCGTGGATACCAACAGTAGGCGCTTCGCCTAGAGCGCCTACTGTTGGTAGGCGAATCCGCATCCGCATCCATACCGGAAAATCCTCCGCCTACTTGAAGAAGTTGTTTTATGCCCATTCCTTAACGCGCACGATATTATCCAGTCAGGGTAAACTACTTCACGTATATGCTCGCAGACTCGATCAAGGAATTTTGGCGGCGTGTTTCCAGTTCGGATAAAACGGTTGCTATCAATATAGTGACGACTACGGAATCATGCCTAACGGATTGAGAGAGTGGCGTTATACAGCTGCGATTTCAATTTTATATGCACCTGAGAAGGTGTCTACTTATAGTTGGGCGTCATGAATACTCCCTGCCTCGGTGACCTTGACGGAAATCTCCTGGATGGACTCCAGTTCTGCGCGATCACCTACGCCTTGTTTGAATCCATCCGTAGGACTCCGGAAGGTATCGAGCGTTTACGCCTTCGCTCCGGCAATACCGAGAAGAGGCTACTTGAGGAGTTGCTGCCCATTTGTAGGTACATCCAAACGTACTATCGTCCCGGACGGTATATCTCTGTGCGCTGGGTAAACGGCAGCCAATCGTTCGACGCAGAACTTCATCAAAGAGGTGATTACATTACGCAAGGATATTACGAGCCGCTTGCATACTTGGAAGCCACTTGCGCGATGCATGAAAACGAGCACTGGATATGGAAGCTACTCGGGCAAAGGCGTCCGGCTTTTGCTCCCGAAGGCATTCGGAAGGAAAGAGGTAAGCCGGCTGAGTCCGAACCCATCGTGTTCTCGAATCTTGAGCATGTTTCAGGGTTTGCACCGATCGTCGCATCAGCCATCCAGAAGAAGGCCCAAATCGGCTACCCGGAAGGTACGTCACTAGTCGTGGAGTGCTACCTGAATAGCCTGTACATGCCCGATGAATGGAGAACTTTAATTCGAGAGGTGGAAAGACTGCTTCCCGTAGTTCCATTTCGGGAGGTCTTGGTTGTCGATGGCGCTACTGAACGCGCTACTCCTTTGGCACTGACGCGATGACGCCCAACCCTGCAGTCGAGCGGCCTGCGCGAAAAGCCGCGCAGGCCGCTCACTTCCACGTTAGCTTTTAATGGAGAAAATCGTGTCCAATCGTACAGGGAAAGCCTTGTAGGGTACGCACTGCGTACCTTTTTGAGGCTAAGGATTCGGAACACATTGAAAAGGTACTCGATGCGTACCCTACTTTGCTATTGCGCCGCGATATTTGGAACATTTAATGTCAGATGATTTGAAAACCAGTGATAATGATATAAATTCGGCTGATTACATGACGAAATTCTGTTCATAAAATCCAAGTGAGGGAAATTCGGCTTGGATTCCAATTGACATTCAAAGAGGTTAGATCAATATGAAAATTTACACAGCAATTATTGAAAAATGTCACGATACCGGATTATATGTGGGTTTCATTCCTGGATTTACAGGTGCACATAGCCAAGCGGAATCATTGGATGAGCTTAATCAGAATCTTCGGGAAGTCATAGAAATGCTACTTGAGGATGGTGAGCCAATACTCGAAGTCGAGTTTGTTGGAACCCAAAATGTAGTCGTCGCTTAAGCATGGGAAACGTACCGGTTCTTAAACCTCGCGAAGTTGTCACTTTGCTCGAAATATTAGGATTTACTGAAATCCGACAACGCGGCTCACATAAACAATTCCGCCATCCAGACGGTAGATGCACAACCGTACCATTTCATGCAGGACGAGATATTTCACCAATTTTACTGCGGCAAATCGCTAAAGATATTGGCTTGACAGTTGAAGAGTTACTTAAAATTTCAAGCCTAACCCAACGCTCCAGCTGACTCCGCTAACGCTACGCGGCTGAGCTTTGCGTTAGCCTTGTAGGGTACGAGACTGTGAAAGTATTCGTTTTTTAAAATTTTAACCACAATATATTGTGCATTTTATATTTGCATATAACAGCATATAGACGTCAAAGAGAAAAATTTTGAATACTTTC